>JAJRAH010000036.1 GCA_028679985.1 Methanomassiliicoccales archaeon | reverse complement strand
CGTTCCTGCAGGAACACCAGCTCAGGGTCTGCCCTCGATTCCTGTTGAGTCGAAGGCCGCGGGACCCCATATTCGCCAACCGGATTTGGAGCTCCATCTCCATCAACTCAGGTTCTCCAGAGACAACGGTCTGTTGACCCAACAGGAATACGAGGACAAGAAGAAGGAGCTGATGAAGGAGTTCCGGGTGTCCGCTGTGGCGTTGGATGGCCCCTTGTCCTTCAAGTACTGATCTTGTTCTCTAATTGACTCGTCGCTCCAGGGGGAGTATCCTTTCATTCCGAGACACCTCGGTCCCCCGAGATGGACGTATCCTCACGTTATCGCGATTGATACCCTCCAGGGCAGGTTGAAATAGTAATGGCGACAAGAGTAGAGAATTCGAGAATCTGATGTCCGGAGGCACGGAGTCCGCCAAGATACTCATGGTGGGTGGAGATGAAGTCGTCCTTGGAACCAGCGCAGCTCATATGGGATTCAAGTACGCGCTGGACGTTCAAATGGCAGACTCCGCGGCCGAAGCGCTCAAGAAGCTGGTCTCGCAGGATTATGAAGCTATAGTGCTGGTACACAAGGAGCCGTATTTCGACGGCATAGAATTCACGAAGAAGGTAAGGGAGAGCGGGTACCAGACCCCCATAATCGTGTATTCAAGCGACAGGAAGGAAGAAACGATCCTCCGTGCCCTAGGGAGTGGGGCGAACTTCTACTTGAGGCGCGATTCCTCCACCGAGGCCGAGTTCGCGGTCCTTTTCAGTCTTATCAATGAATCCATGGCAAGACATCGCGCCGAGGAAGCCATCGCCCACAACGCCCGCAGATTCAGCATGCTGATACAGAACATGAGCGAATTGGTGTTGGTCCTGGACGACGATCTTCTGATTCGATACGTGAGCCCTTCAGTGGGCAAGATTCTAGGTTACGAGACAGAGGAATTGATGGGCAGATCATTCCTGACTCTGCTTCCGGAGGGAAGGAGATCCAAATGGAGGGCTACCGTGACGAGCCACAAGGATGAGCCGCCCTCGTCCTGGCGAGAGGAGGTCTGTATCCGTTCGAAAGGTGGAAGCTGGGCGGTGCTCGACTCCATCGCATCCGTCTTCGTTACCGACGACGGCCACGAGACTCTCATCAACGCCAGGGATATAACCGGAAAGAAGAATCAGGAGATGCTTGTGGAGCGCACCAATGCGCTCCTGAGGACGATTGCCAACATCCACCAGCGATGCCTGAGGAACTCATGTCCTGACGACATGCTCAGAGGCATATGCGAGGAGTTCGTTGATGGCGGTTGTTTTGAGTATGCTTGGGTTGCACTTCTTGACGACGAGAAACGATTCTCATCGATCACCGAGGCCGGCCTTGGCCCTCGGGTCGATCCGATTCTCGATCGATTCGAGCGGGAAGACCCCCCGGCATGCTGCACCAAGGCATTGAATAGTCCCGAGCTTTTCAGAGTGAATGATCCATCGTCCTGCGGCAACTGCCCTCTGGCAACGACGGTTTGTTGTAATGGGACCTTCTCGTCCAGGCTCAGCCACGGTGAGGAGCACTTCGGAATACTGACGCTTGGTGTCCCGAAAGGCTACGTCGACCGGGAGGAGGAACGAATACTCATAGCGAGTGTTATCGAGGACACATCCTTCGCGATGCACGATTGCAGTCTCCAGCGTCAACTCATATCTTCGGAGCAGAGATACAAGGCGATCTTCGAAAACACCGGGACGGCGATGGTGATCGACGACGAGGAGATGAGAGTAATTCTGGTGAATACCGAATTCTCTAAACTCACTGGGTATTCAAAGAGCGAGCTCGAGAACGATATGAGTTGGATGGAGCTGATCCATGAAGAGGACTTCGACAAATTCAAGTCCCTGCACCGTACAGTGGTCGACAACTCGGAAGAAGCGCAGAGAAGCTGCGAATTCCGACTAGTCACGAAAGACGGGTCGGTCAAGGAAGTCTGGGGTTTCGCCGATCTCATCCCCGGGACGGGGAAAGGTGTCGCAACCGTATTCGATCTCACAGATCAGAAGAGGATGGAGCAGACACTCAGAAGCCAGATCAAAACGCAGGATGAAGTTCTGGAGAGCATGATAGGCGGCATCAAGGTCATGGGTCGACCGATAAAGTACAAATGACTTGAGCTTGAGTGGACGACGTCAAACGACTCATAGTGACCTGGACATCACTCGTTGAGTTTCAGGAAGGGCACGATCAGGCTCCAGATCGATATCTAGCAGAGGAGAAGGGCCACGTTCCTGCTATCCTCGAAGAACGATTCCAGGTATTGAGTTAGCTCGTCCTGGACGAGCGGATCGCAGACCCCGTATGCTAATCCTATGGCGCAATTGTGAAGGTGGTAGGACCAAAACATTCTCTCGACCAAACTCGCACAATGTTTCGTCGTCGCGCATCTCTCTATCGTAATCGGGACCATGTCTCGTATGATAACATCTCTGGAATCCTGAACGGATGCCGGAAGGCAATGGGCACCTAGGAATTCCATTATCTGTGGGACCGCTTCAGATACGGGGCAGTCAGATCTCGAGGGAGACCATCTGCTAAGGAACTGAACCAGATCCTCGAACTCGATCTCCAGGACCGCACAGCTGTCTCTGCATATCAAAGGGATCTTAAGATCGAATCTGCCGTTGCCCGCGATGCTTGGAACATCCTGCTGGATCACTATCGATCCCACTTCCGGCAGCTCGAATCGACTTAGATCTATGGGGTTGTCCTGAGGTGCATCGAGAGCTTCGCCTCTCCGGTGTTGGACCCCTAGAGTGACGGCCTCTGTCATTGTTCCAGACATGTATTTCTCGGGCGTTCATATATGAACCTTTCACTCCCAGTTCGAATAATGATAATCGATCCTGGAAAGGCGAATCGAGGGCAGCCTGGGATACGCGATCAAGGTCTAATAATCAGGAGGTTCGGAGGAGATTGCCAGCCAATATGCGCCTGAGACTTCACATTTCTGACTCGGAAAAAAGAATCGGAGAAGCGCGGTGGAGCATCCGCGCGTTCTGAACGAGTCAAGAAACAACTTGCTTATGAACTCTGCTCTATTGCAGTCTGGTTCGATGGAGTTGTCTCGACTTGTGTCGGCTGTTCGGCAGGCTTGCACTCCGCTGGTGCTTCAACTGCAGTCTGCTGAGGAGCAGGCTCCAGCGGAATTGGCACGGCAACCTGAACCTCCTGTGAGCTCGGTAGAGACTGAATTACAGGCTCAATCTCTGGCTGCTGCGATCCTGTCTGCACGGATGCCTTTGCCGCGGCTCTGGGCTTTCTTGCCTTACGGCCAGTAGTCTTCTTGCCAGTCATGATGTCACCTCCTAGGTCCCATCCCTTCTCCCAAAAGACCTGAGGCGACGTAAGTGTTAGAAGGTCGGTTTGTAGCTTTGCCGAAAAGCTTATCAAGGGTATATCCAGAAGGCTTTCTTGGAAATAGCCAGCACAACTCTTGCATATAGGAAAGTACCGATCGATCGAGCATCGAAAACGATGAGTCTTGTTCAATAGTCTCTTGTATTCGTTGTTGCCTAGAATGCGAAATGAGGTCGATGACAATCGGCGACAGACTCGAGAAGGCGACCTTCGCGGCCGGATGCTTCTGGGGCGTCGAGGCGGAGTTCAGGAAGGTCAAAGGCGTCGTGGACACGCAAGTCGGATATACTGGTGGGCACACGGAGGACCCGACATACAGGGACGTCTGCACCAACAGGACCGGTCACGCGGAGGCAGTGGAGGTCACGTTCGACCCTGCTCAGGTGTCCTACAAGCAACTTCTGGAAGTGTTCTGGAGCATTCACGAT
>JAJRAH010000035.1 GCA_028679985.1 Methanomassiliicoccales archaeon | reverse complement strand
GACTCATGTCATACAAGATGATGGTGGGAGAGTCGCTCCTTCGCACGTTCCCCCGACTGAGAACGGTCGTCCTCGATAGGGGAGTGAAAGGGGAGATGAGGGTCAGGGACCTCGAGATCATGGCCGGTGACGATTCGACGGAGACGGTCCACATTGAGTACGGTCTAAGACTGAAGGTTGACCTCCGCAAAGCGTACTTCAATCCTAGACTGGCATCGGAACGTTACAGAGTCGCCTCCTTGGTGAAGAACGGAGAGATCGTTATCGACATGTTCGCAGGCGTCGGCCCCTTCTCCCTGATCATCGCCAAGCTCGCTCGGCCGGGGACAGTCTACGCGATCGATCTCAACATGGATGCTGTGGAGTACCTGAAGGACAACATCATGATGAATAGGGTCGGGAACGTCGTGCCAATATGGGGGGACGCGAGAGATATTCTCCCGACCCTTCCCAGGCCGAATAGAATCATAATGAATCTTCCCCACTCCGCCAGGGAGTTCCTTCCCGATGCTCTTCAATGTCTGAAATCCGGCGGGGTGATTCACTATTACTTCGTGTGCGAAAGGTCGTCGGCCGAGAAGATGGCGGCGGTCTTGGAATTCCAGGCCCGAGAATTGGGGAAGCCCGTGACCCTCTCGAGGATGGTGGAGCTGAAGACCTACTCCCCTTCAACGAGCGTTTTCTCCGCTGACATCGTTCTTGTCGATCGGAGCTAGGGTAATGCCGCGCTGCCCCTGATAATGTCCACTTCTTTTGGCGTACGCAAGGGTCGCGGGACCGCTCATCCTCTCGAAGACTATCTGGACGAAGCGGGCTCCGATCGGTATCTCTATGTGAGAGTCCGAAGAGTTGAAAGCCGTGAAGGTTAGGTTTCCCTCGAATCCGGCATCGACCTTCCCGAGGCTGACGATTATTCCCTTCCGGATCCACGTCGTCCTAGCCCAGAGTTGGCCTGCGATGTCGTCGGGCAACCTGACGAATTCAAGCGTGCCGACGAAGAACATCCTCTGCGGAGGGATCTTCGCAACGCCCTCATTCCATGAATCACCGGAGCCAGGGACCGAGATCTCGGAGATCCTCAAGTCGTAGCCATTCGGTGTCAGGGAGTCCATGGAGAAGCTTTCTATTCCCAATCTACCGGATTTCACCATTTCGAGGATCTCGTGGTCAGGTATGACGCACATGCGCGTGTAATGGCTCTCAGGCACTAAAAGAGATTCTGACGAGGACTAGTGGATCATCTTCCGATGGCGCGCAGTGCGACGGCGCACTGTCCTGTCGATATCCCTCCGTCCCCATTCGGGACGGAGCCGTGGGTCACGAACTCGAACCCCTTCTCCTCGACGAGTTGCTTCGTCAGCATCGATATTGTCTTGTTGTACGAGACCCCGCCGGTCAGACCGATCTTCCCGATTCCAGATTTCTCGGCCTCTTCGCTCGCTATATCGACAAGCCCCGAGAGAAGCGCTCTCACGAATCCGCATACCATATCCTCCGTCCTTCCCCTCTCCCGAAACAACTGCTCGAATAAGGGCAGCGTCATGATCGTGTCGCCTTGCCTTTCCAAGTCGAAATCGTGCATTCCGCTCCCAATTTTCATGTGCCTCTCGAGCTTCATCGCAGGTTCGCCGTCGTAGGTTCTGGTAGTGCAGATATTATAGTAGCAGGAGAGGGCGTCGAGCATCCTTCCGAAGCTCGTGGTCACGGGACTTCTTGGGAGCATCTTCCTCAAGACCTCGGCCTCTTTTTCCGTGAAATAGTGAGTCTCAGTCCCGACGAGTTCGGAGATCGCGAAGACGATCCTCCTCGGGTCTCTCACCGCCTTCTCACCTCCAAGCAGCGGAATCTGCTGAAGGTGACCGACGCGCTTGTACCTGTTGAAATCGGCGCGTAGGACTTCCCCTCCCCACGAAGTCCCGTCATCACCGTATCCCGTGCCGTCTAGCGTCAGTGCCAGAATCTCATCCACTCCGGCGTCCACCATCAAGGACGCTGCATGCGCCCAATGATGCTGGACTTCGATCAAGTCCGATCCCCACTCCTCCGCGAGTCTTCTCCCCAGCCTTCTAGTCGAGTATCCTGGGTGGAGATCGATTCCTACTGCTTGGACGTCGTTCACGCCGAGAAGCTTCCTCTGGTAGTCCAGAGAGGACTCGAGGAATTCAACGACTCCCGCGGAGTTGCCGTCACCGATGTACTGCGTCTGAAATATCTTGCCGTCATGACCGACCGCTCCAGTGATGTTCTCCTGCGCCCCGAGGCCAATAGCGCTTCCCCGGGCACGGAAGTCCATACCCGAGGGGATGTGACCTCTCGATTTTCTCAGGAAGTATGTCTTGTCTCCGAATGTTCTCATCACGGAATCGTCGCACCTGTTGACGATCTCCCTGTCATGCAGCAGATAGCACTCGGCATTGAGGGACATCGCATCCTCGTCCCTGAGCACCATCGGTTCCCCGGGAACGTTCGCGGATGTCATCACCAGTGCGCTCTCTTTCAGATGATGGAAGAGGATGTGATGCATGCCTGTGTAGGGAAGGAAGACGCCGATGTTGCCGAGTCCTGGGGAGATGAGCTCAGTCGTCGGCGAGTCGATCTTCTCGACAAGGACGACGGGTCTGTGCGGGGAGGTCAGGAGCGATCTCTCGAAATCCGACAGCCTTCCATACTGCTCGATCGCGGTCAGGTCGCGGAACATCACGGCAAATGGCTTCTCCTCTCTTCTGTACCACTGTCTGAGTTTCGGAAGGGTCTCAAGGGTGCAGCATATGTGCATGCCCCCCCAGCTCTTCGCGACTCCTATTGCACCGTCGTGCATCATCTCCGCGAAGCGTCTTATCGGATCTCCTTCGATCCGCTGACCGCTCGCATCCAGAAGGTAGTAGCGAGGACCGCATCTGGGGCAGGAGATGGTTTGATGGTGGAACCGCCGATCGGCGGGATTAGAGTACTCCCTTCTGCAATCCTCGCACATCTCGAACGCCTTCATCGATGTGTTCACTCGATCGTAGGGGAGGTCGCCGATGACAGAGAACCTGGCACCGCAATCGGTGCAGTTGGTGAATGGATACATATACCGTCCGTTTTCCGGATCGAATATCTCATTCCTACATCGTTCGCACAGCGCGACGTCGTTCGGGATTGACACGCCCCTCTGTCCACTTTGACTCTCAACGATTCTGAACCCCCCGCCCGCCACTGCGCTGGATCCTTCATGCATCTCGATCCTGTCTATGCGGGCGAGAGGAGGGAGCTCCGCCGTCAGTCTCCTGACGAATTCCTCGGCGGATCCGTCGATTTCGACCAAGACGTTCGATCCGTTGTTCTGGACGTGTCCCGAGAGGCCCATAGACGTGGCCAGCCTGTGGATCATCGGTCTGAATCCGACGCCTTGGACGACACCGTAGATCACTATCCTCATGCGAGCTTGTCCAAGCAACGGAGGATATTTATCTCTTTGGAGCACGGCTCGAGACGACAAGCTAATAAGAACGGGAGAAGGATACTGGGGCAAGGGTTGAACACATGAGTCTCGTACCTGATGGTCTGCGCTACACGAAGGATCATGAGTGGGTGAGGTCGGAAGGGAATAAGGCGAGGGTGGGGATGACGGATCACGCTCAGCATGAGCTTACTGACATAGTGTTCGTCGAACTGCCGAAGGTAGGGAAGACGGTGAAGCAGGGGGAGGTTCTTGGGATCGTGGAGAGCGTCAAGACGGTCGCGGACGTTTACAGTCCAGTATCCGGAGTCGTGACTGAGATCAACCCGAATCTCGACGAGAATCCGCAGTTCCTGAACGAGTCCCCTTACGAGAAGGGTTGGTTCGCCCTGATCTTGATGGACGACCCTTCTGAATTGAGCCGGCTCATGGATGGGGCGGCGTACAAGAAGCTGCTGGGCGAGTGAGTAACCGAAATCAGACATGCGCCGTCGCTGAGGCCACAAAGTGTATCAGAAAGTCTTGAATACGTTCGCCTGAGATTCGCCGATGTGTCCTCCACAGAGCCGGGGAAGCTCGAGGCAATCCTGACCAGATTCGCCACCGCCACATTCGGTCGAGGCTACTACAGGAAGCTGGCGAGCGAGGTTGTGCTCACAGGAAACGAGACCGTGATGGACTTTGGATCCGGCGCGGGGATGGCGGCAAAATACCTGGCGGAGGGCCTCTCAAAGGGAGACGGACGCCTGACATGCGTCGACATCTCCAAGGCATGGATTGAAATGGCGAAGAAGAGAACCAGACTTTTCTCCAATGTCGACTACAAGGTCGGACACATCTCAGCATTGGAGGTCGGTGACAAGTCATACGATGTCGTTCTCGTTTCTTACGTCCTTCACGACGTCGAAACGCAGGAGAGACCGACGATTGTCAGCGAGCTCGCGAGTAAGCTGAAGCCAGGCGGACGGATCGTCATAAAAGAACCGACCAAGAAGAATCATGGAATGGACCCGAACGATATCCGTTCTCTCATGAGCGGCGCGGGTCTGAGAGAGGTCGAGAGTGCTTCGCTCAAGGGAAGGTTCGATGCCACGTACCTCAGGTAATTGCAACAATCTCCCTGCATGTCCGATGGAAGGGTTTTTCATCATTGTGCTCCACTATTCGATGCGGTGTTCTGAATGTCATACGATATAGAGAAGATAGGTAGAGGACCTTTGGAGGCGGTCAGCATAATCCCTCCGGGGCCGATAACGCTGGTCGCCGTGGGGGACAAGGAAAGAGACGTTCTCGCGGTCGGGATGTTCAACGTGTTCTCGTTCCGTCCTCCGATCGTGGGGATCGCCGTGACCGCATCGAGGTACAGCTACAAGCTTCTGGACGAATCACCAGATTTCTCGATAAACATTCCTGGAAGAGACATGATCGAGAAGGTCAACTGCTGCGGCTCGAAATCCGGCAAGTCAGTGGACAAGTTCAAGGATTGCGGTCTGACCGCCGTCCCGGGGAAGAGGATCAAGTCGCCCTCCGTCGGAGAGTGCTTGATGAACATAGAGTGCAAGAAGATGGATTATTTCGAGAAGGGAGACCACATATGGTTCTTCGGCCAGGTAGTGCATTCGGAGGTCGCCGCCGATTACGACCATTCGAAGGTCCTTCTGTACCGTGACGGAGAATTCTGGGGAGTATCTGAAAGCTTGAAGCCGGAGTGATTCTAGCTCAAGCTCCTGCAGATGCCAGCGAAGTCGAACAGCTGCACTTCTTTCTCTCTGACGGCATCTTCGGGATCCCGCTCGCGACGAGTTTCCTGATCTTGTCCACATTTTCGGCCATGGTCTTCACGACCGTCTCGGCATCGACGGGTTTGTCGGCCCAGACGTCGTAGTCGGTAATCATTGCCAGGCTCAGGTAGCACATCTCCTGCTCGATCGCGAGTTGGCATTCGGGCACGAGGGTCATGCCTATAATGTCTCCGAAAGCGCGGAACATCTTGCTCTCCGCCCTGGTCGAGAATCGGGGTCCCTCGATGCATACATAGGTGCCAGAAGACCGGATCGGGATGCCTAGCTTCTTGCCCTCCTTCACGAATATGCTCCTCAGCTCGGGGCAGAACGGGTCGGCGGCACTTACGTGAACGGTCTTCGGACCGTCGTAGAATGTGTACTCCCTCTTCTTCGTGAAGTCTATGAATTGATCGACGACGACTATCTCACCGGGCTTGAACTTCTCCTGCAGGGATCCGACGGCGCAGGGCGAGACGATCCTCTCGACCCCCAGTTGCTTCAGTACCCAGATGTTCGCACGGTAGTTGACGGCATGAGGCGGATAGATGTGACCCTTTCCGTGTCTCGACAGAAACGCGACGTCTGTGCCCGCCTGATCCACGATCTGTATCTCTCCTGACGGCTTCCCGAAAGGCGTGGACATCTTGATTGTCCCCTTGACCTCCATCTTCTCAGTGTCATACACCCCGGTTCCGCCGATGACCGCTATCCTTGCTTTGGCGACTCCTTTCATGCTCGGACCCAGTTTGAGTAATCGCTTCTCAAGATATAGACT
>JAJRAH010000182.1 GCA_028679985.1 Methanomassiliicoccales archaeon | reverse complement strand
TGACCTTCGTCGACGAGTAATCCTTCTTGCCGTCCTTGAGATCGCCCTTGATGTACCCTCTCGCGATCGAGCATATCTCGCAACTGTACACCGCCGCCCCCTTCTCGATGAGCCTCTTGATCGCGTCGCCGACTGGGAAGAATGTCTTCGGCCTCTGGTCGCTCATCTGGGCGTGGACCGAGTCTCCGTAGAGGAAGATCTCCACATTGTATCCCCTTTCGAGGGTCTTCTCCGCCAACCGGCACATATGATCGGCATACTGGCTGCTGAACGGCGCGGAGAATAGCATCATCGCCACGGTCTTCCTCGTCTCGTCTACCATGAGAAGACCCTCCCGGCGTTCTCCATAACATCTTCGATGAGCATGCCCTCCAGGTCCTCGACCGGCTCGATCCCTTTCACCAATTCCTCCGTCGGGATCCCCCTCGCTCTCAGATCCCTCAAGCAGGCGCGCATCTTCGCGCCATTCCTCAGTGCCTCCTCGATCGCGTCCGAGTGGTAACCTTTCTGGCCTTTTCTGGCGCAGAGCACCCCGTCGCCTATAAGGTATATCGCCACTTCGGTTCCGGGTTCGCACCTGGCCAATCCGAACAAACGTTCAGAATCCTCCTCCGAAAACGCCGTTCTCATGAGCAAGATGCAGATTCTCACAGCTTCACCTCGAAAGGACACCACAATATTCCCAAGCGAGGGTAATAAGCTTGTTTGAGCGTCGGCGCCGCGCGGGCCTTGCTCCGACGACACCTACGATTGTCGGCCGATCCTCATGACCGCATGAGGACCTCGAGTGCTTCCTCCACCGTCTGGGGAATCGCGAAGTCCTTCCCCATTCTCTTCCTCCATTCCGCGAGCAGCTTGCATAGGGGAGGAAGCTCGAGGTTTGCGCTGCCTAGGATAGCCGGATTCTCGAGAAGCGTGCCGAAATCGCCGTCGAACAGAATCGTCCGCTTCAGAACGACGACGCGCTTCGCGAGCTCCATGGCGACCGCGAGGTCGTGCGTCGCGATAAGGACGGTCCCTGGCAGGGACTTGAGGACGTCGACAAGGTCCCTCCTGCCCTGCGGGTCGAGGTTCGCCGTCGGCTCGTCCAGAAGCAGGATAGGTGTCTGCATCGCCAGCACGCCTGCGATCGCGACTCTTTTCTTCTCCCCGAAGCTCAGATGGTGAGGTACTCTCTGCTCATAACCTTCGATCCCGGCCATGTGAATCGCCCTTGCCACGCGACCTTCTACCTCGTCCGCGCTCAACTGCATATTGATCGGTCCGAAGGCGACGTCGTCCCAAACCGTCGGCATGAATATCTGATCGTCGGGATCCTGGAACAGGAACCCGATGCGCCTTCTGAGTCTCTCCGCATCCTTCTTGGTCAGCCGCTCTCCCGTTATCTCGACAATCCCTTCCGCCGGTATGTTCAAAGCGGCCATGATGCGGAGCAGAGTGCTCTTCCCGGCGCCATTCGGACCGACGAGCGCGACCCTCTCTCCTTCTCCGATTGAGAGGCTCACTCTATCAAGGGCCTGGATTCCATCAGGGTAGGTGAACGAGACGTCGGTGAGTTTCAGAGCGGCCAAGCGATCACTCCGACCTGTGCGAACAACGACAACAATGACACGCCGAAGAAGGCGCAGGCGTATCCCGCGTCCTTGGGGGACGCGTGCAGCTTGTTCAACGTCTTGATTTCTCCGTCGTAGCCTCTCGATCTCAACGCGTCGTATATGTTTCCCGCCCGCGTGTTCGACCTCACGAACACCATCCCGGCGGTGTAAGCGATGATGCGGAGTGCATCCTTCTGGAGAATGTTCCTGCCTCCCTCGAACCCTCTTGCCTTTCTTGCGATCTTCATCCTCTCGAGTTCGTCCAGGAGGACGAATATGAAACGATACGTGAATAGCAGAAGGGAGGAGATGATAGTAGGGACTCTGAACCATCGGAGGGATTTGAGCACATCGAAGAACGGAGTCGTGCTGACGAGAAGGATGAGAGCCAAGAGCGAGTTGGTGACCCGCAGAAACATGCTCATGCCGTGTTCAGGCCCGGACGTCAAGAGCACGGTAATCGAGGCGAAGAGGACAAAAGGAAAGGCCATCAGGTATGACTTGCCGAGATGCTTCCACGGAACATTCGAGATTGCGACGAGCGCGAAAAGGAATCCAAGACATATCAGCAGCGGATAGAGTCCCGTGAGAAACGCCATCGAGACGACCAGGACGATCGTGCTGACGATCTTGACCCTAGGATCAAAGCGGCTCAGAGGAGACTGCTTCGCATACTGATCGATCTCGTGGTGCCTCATCGCTTCTCCTCCACCTTCCTTCTCCGCTTTGAGATTCTGAAGAAAGCGTACACGACGACGAAGGTCATTCCCGCGCCCATCAAACCCGCCGCGAAGGCTGCGGGGTAATCACCCCCGTAGGAGAGAAGCCCTGAGTAAGTTCCCTCCTGCTCTTCGATACCAGCATCCTCCATGGTCCGTTCAAGTCCGTCCCCGAGAGATACCGAGAATGCGAAGTAGAAGAGGAGACCGATCGCGAACAAGACGACGATTCCGAGTGCAGCTTTCAGGTAACGCCTGTCGGTCAGGTCACCGCCTCCTTTGTCCCGATCCTCATCTTCAGTGTCTCTGGCGCGACCTTGGAGAGGAAGATGAATATGCCGGCGGTTATGGCCGCTTCTCCGATTCCGATGAGAGCATGATACCCCAGCATGGATGGAACAGCGATCAGTGTGCTTATCCCGTATGCCCCCCCGGACGTGTCATAGCTGACGACCAGCTCAAGAGCCGCGAGGAATGCGGCAAAGAACACCGAGGTCCAGGCAGCCGCGATGACCGCCGCCTTCTCGGACTTTCTCGAGATCGGTCTGTACACTACCCAAGATACGAGGCAGCCCACGACCGCCATATTAAACACGTTCAATCCGAGCGCGAGCAGTCCTCCATCAGTGAAGACGAGACATTGGATGATGAGGATTACCGTCATCACGACGATTCCCGCGAAGGGGCCGAGAAGGACCGTCGCAAGTGCCGCCCCCAAGAGGTGTCCGGAGGTGCCGCCGAAGACGGGGAAGTTGATCATCTGCGCTACGAATATGCCTGCAGCCAGTATCGCCATGAAGGGTATCGCTCTGTCGTCCGTGATCTTCCTGAGTCTCGCCACAGACAAGGCTACGGCTGCGAACCCGAC
>JAJRAH010000181.1 GCA_028679985.1 Methanomassiliicoccales archaeon | reverse complement strand
TGACCACCGCCAGAACCAGCAGACCCACGATGTCTATCCACGGTTCGTACAGCGGGTTGGGGTTGTGGAACAGAAAGGTCCTTGCTGCATCCACGGCCAGAGTGAGTGGGTTGTAGTTCGCCACGGCCCTGAGCCAGTCCGGCATCATGCTCGTCGGGAATAGGGCGGCAGACGCGAACATCAGCGGCAGGTTCAACAGGTTGACCACGCCGAAGAGCGTCTCTTGATTCTCGACGGCCAACGCAATCGTGGTGAACAGAGAGGCAAATGCCACTGCCAACAACAGCATTGCGACGAATAGCCCAACAATGTCCATCGCGTTGATCGCGGGGCTCACTGTAAGACCCGTCAGACCGGGAATGTACGTGAACGCAAGTGCGATGATCAGGATTATGACTACCTGGACCATGGCACGGACGGTCGATGCTGCAATCCTCGAGATGGGTATTGCGCCTCTAGGTATCGGCGCGGCGCGCAGCTTGTTGAGGAATCCGAAACGTCTGTCCCAGACTATTGACATGCCGCCGAACATCGTAGTGAACAGGGCCATGACCCCCAGCATTCCCACCGCCATGTATGAGAAGTAATCGGGGGCGCCTGCGAAGAATGATTCGAACACGCTCGAGGGCGTGCCGGGAGGCATCAGTTTGTTCAGATTGACCGCCTGACCGAAGAGAGCCAACCACACGATGGGTTGGATGAGGGTCATAAATATCTGGATCTTGATGCGGTACCAGTGCTTCAGCTCACGCACCGTCAGAGCCCACGTCTCCTTCATCATCTCAATGCCTCCTCCTCATCTGAATGGCCGCGGCTCTTGCCTGAGACGTGTTCATGGATCCAGATTGCTCCGAATCCCTCAATGACCTGCCAGTGTACTCCAGGAAGACCTGGTCCATATTGGGACGCTCCAAGCTTACCCTTGTGACAGTTCCGCCATTGTCAGTGAGCGCCTTGAGGACGACAGGCATGGTCGTTTCGCCATTGAGGACCTTCACCCGATATTCCGTCCCTTCCCTCTTAATCTCCAGAACGCCCATCACGCCCTGGATAATAGGGGTGAAATCCTTCTCCCCATCCACCTTGATTTGGAGTACATCCCCTCCAAGCGACCTCTTGAGGGTGGAAGGCGTGTCGAGTGCCATGATCTTGCCGTAGTCGATGAGACCTATGCGGTCGCAGAGCGAGTCCGCCTCCTCCAAGTAGTGGGTCGTCATGAAGACAGTCATGTTGTGCTTCTGTTTCAGATTCTTTATGTGTTCCCACATGACGGAACGCGTCTGAACGTCCAATCCAAGCGTTGGCTCGTCGAGGAACAGGATGCGAGGACGGTGGATCAATCCCTCCGCGAGCTCCAACCGCTTCCTCATCCCGCCGGAGTACGTCTTGACCATTCTGTCCGCCGCGTCCTCCAGCTTGACGAGTCTAATCAACTCGTCTATGCGTTCGACGGCATCCTTCCTCGGGACATTGTACAGCGTAGCCTGAAGCATCATATTCTCCCGCCCGGTAAGGTCATCGTCGACCGTCAGTTCCTGCGGAACGAGACCGATGACTTTCCTGACCTCGTAGGCTTCTTTGACAACGTCCATTCCCATAATGGTCGCCGAGCCGCTGGTGGGCTTCAGCAGAGTCGTCAGCACGGAAATCGTCGTGGTCTTCCCTGCCCCATTTGGTCCGAGGAATCCGAATATCTCCCCCTCCTCGACCTGGAAACTCACGCCGTCCACGGCACGGATCGTTCCGTTGAAAACCTTCACGAGGTTGTTCACTTCGATTATCGCTGTCATCACAATTCACCCTTCTTCTTTCCGATCTTCTTCTCCAATGCCTCCAACTCTGCTTGCAGTTCGGCCATCTTGGAAAATAGGTTCTCCCTCATAATGCGCAGCATCTTCAGCCTTTCCTTCGGGTCAACTCTTTCCTCATCGAACATTCCGCAGAAGGCCCGCTCCTCGGAGGTCTTCTTTCGCATTCCCGAGGCAGCCTTATCAAGTATCTGAAAGTATCGGACCATGAACTGGATGTCACCGGGAAGATCGGTAACCCCCTTCTCGATGAAGTCCTCTCCTTCGGCCGAGAGGCAGTAGTACTCTGTCTCGCCTTTCATCGTGGAGCGGATCAGGCCGTGTTCCTCAAGCTTCTTCAGCGCAGGATAGACCGAGCCGGTCTGGGGGGTCCAGACACCCTCGAACTCCTCCCCGAGTGTCTTCAGCAGTTCGTAGCCGTACATCGGTCTCTGCTTCAGCATGATCAGCATGACGAACTGCAGCGGGCTTATGCGATTGCCCTTGTATGTGTGTCCCCTTCCGACCATTTGCATCAGCTCTCGTCCACTTTTCTTGTTTGATTCTAAATAGGTACTGCGGCACTAAATGGCGCGCCACTATAAATCTATTTCGAAATCCCGTGTCGCCTTCCTACTTGTCGAATCCATGCTGATGCCTCTTCAAATCATCATCTCCACCTCAGCCGGAAGGAATTGGATCGTCGAACGAGCGTCGATGAAGTCCGCATTCGGAGGTGGAGTAGCATATGTCAATGATTGTGAAATGCAGGTTTCGATTCTCACGTCCGAGAATATGGAAAGAAGCGAAAAATAGTATCCCAACGTAATTGAATTCTGTATGAGTAATCTGTCGACTTCTGCCGAGACCAGTCGCTCCACAAACGCGTCCAAGGGCTTGTCCCTCATGATTGGCTGCGTCGTAGTCTTGGCATCTGTCGTTCTTATCATCAATGCGAATATCGGTTCAGTAGAGGGTCAAGTGGATTCAGATTCCGTCGCTGGTAGCGTAGCAGCTGCCAGCTCTCCATCTAGCATTGCGTACCCGGATGAACTTCTCATCACTCTTGGAATTCTTGGGATCTTCTCAGGCATCGCACTCGTTGTCGATGGCGCGACGTCCAGACTTCGACCAAGAACTCTGAGAAAGGATGCGCATAGTCTCTCCTCGAGTCATGATGCATCGGAGCCTAGGGATCAGGACAGGTCGCTGGACGCTCCTCCCGAACCATCCGCGACCTCTCCATCCCGACCGAGCAAGTCGATTGGTGGAGCAGGACAGACCAGCAAGGCCGATCGTGGCCATCTTCCTCGAATTCGGGCTTCTGAACGGATATTGCGTGATTCACCAGTCGCGCGGTCACGTGCTGTCGGCCTCGAGACACTGAGAACGACTCCGGCGGCCATGAGAATGCCTTGGGTGGTGGAGTTCGTGGTCCCCTGCCCTCGATCGGATCGCATCGAGCTCGAGTTGCGCCTTTCACAGCTGAGGTCATGGAAGGAGAGGGGCATGATCACCAAGGTGAACTACGAAGAAGAGAAGATCAGGATAATGAAGAGATTGCATCCTTCCCACACTGTGATCTGAGAACCAGTCAGTAAGATAGGCAAGACGGATTTGTGCAAGAATTTCTTGCATTGCAAGGTCTACCTCTATTTGAGGCCATTCTCAAGTCTCAATCTTGATAATCGTGTGAATAGCGTGATATATCCTTTCGCATCAATACAATGGCTCGAGTGAGCGGTGTGTCAGGGGATACGATGTACTGCAGGAGTGACGGCGACGCTTGCATGGTCGCCTTGGTCGCAGGCGTTACTATGCTCGTCATCTCGTTCATCCTCAACATAGTCGGGGGCATTTCCGAGCCTGTCGGGGACATGATCGCCATTCCGAACGTTTCTGGCGGCTTTTACTACATCCCCCAGGAAGGGTACGATCATCCATATCAATCGCTCGTTCTGCCCGGAAAGGTATTCCTCTTCACCGGGTTCATTCCTCTCGCGATTGGCATCCTGATGGCAAGACAGCG
>JAJRAH010000034.1 GCA_028679985.1 Methanomassiliicoccales archaeon | reverse complement strand
TCCAGCTGATCAAGAGTCATACAAATTGCAGGATTTTCGTCGGCCAGAATGGAAGGATATGGCTGGATGGTGATATGGAGAACATAGTGGCTGCCATCAGGGCGATCAGGATGATCGATGAAGGCGCTCAGACCCTGAGGCTGACCGAGAGAGTGAAGGAATATCTGGAGTCTGTTACGAAACCGATTCAGTAGGGTGGTTTTATGGAAGGAAAGATGATTGATGAGAACGGCTTGAGGATCGACGGAAGGAAGGTCGACGAGCTCAGGCCTATCAAGATCGAGGCGGGCGTCCTCAAGAGAGCGGACGGCTCCGCATATGTGGAGTGGGGCAAAAACAAGGTCCTTGCGGCGGTTTACGGTCCAAGGGAGTGTCACCCGAGACACCTGCAGGACCCGTCCAAGGCGCTTGTCCAATGCAAGTACAATATGATCGCATTCTCCGTTTCGGACAGGAAGAGGCCCGGGCCCGACAGGAGATCCGTGGAAATATCGAAGATCATTTCCGAGGCCCTTGAGTACGTCGTGTTCACGGAGTACTTCCCACGGACGTCCGTCGACGTTTACATCGAGATACTCCAGGCGAACGCCGGAACGCGATGCGCTGGCCTCACGGCCGCATCAGTCGCGCTCGCGGACGCGGGGATACCGATGAAGGACATGATACCGTCGGTCGCGGTCGGGAAGATAGACGACCAGGTCGTGCTGGACCTCTGCAAGGAAGAGGACAACTACGGCCAGGCGGACTTGCCGATAGCGGTCGTTCCCCGCACGGGAGATATTCTGCTGATGCAGATGGACGGACACATGACCCTGGACGAGTTCAACAAGGCGATGGAATACGGATTCGGAGCGTGCGAGAAGATCTATCAGTTGCAGAAGGACGCCCTCAAGAGAAGGTACGCAGTTGAGGACGTGGAAGGACTCGAGGAGGAAGCTCCGCGGGAACAGCAGGACATGGAGGGCTGAACATGGCTCGCGCGATAATGTCCGATATCAAGAGGGACCACATACACAAGCTGCTCTCAAAGGGAAAGAGAGTTGACGGGCGGAACTGGGATGAATTCAGGCAGATCACCGTCGAGACGAAATACGTCGAAAGCGCGGAAGGATCCGCCAGAGTGAGACTGGGCAACACCGACGTCCTGGTCGGTGTGAAGATGCAGACCGGTACGCCCTTCGAGGACACACCGGACAGAGGAGTGCTCGCGACGAACGCCGAGCTTATCCCGTTGGCTTCGCCAACCTTCGAGGCCGGTCCTCCGGACGAAGATTCCATCGAACTTGCGAGAGTCGTGGACCGAGGGATAAGGGAGAGCGAGATGATCGATCTCTCTGCGCTGTGTATCACTCCGAAGGAAGAGGTTTGGATGTGCTTCGTGGATGTGTACGTGCTCGATTACGACGGCAACCTTTTCGATGCTTCGTTCCTGGGAGCAGTCGCCGCGCTCAAGAGCGCGATAGTGCCTGCAGCGACGTTCGGAAAAGGGGAGAACTTCCCCCTGCCGACCAAGTCCACGCCCATATCCTGCACGGCGGTTCAGATAGAAAACTCTATATTACTCGATCCGACTCTCGATGAAGAAAAGGTCGCCGACGCACGTCTGACTGTGACGACCGATGAGAACGGCGATCTTCGAGCGATGCAGAAAGGACTTGAGGGTTCTCTGAAGCTTGAGCAGGTTCGGAAGATCATTGAGACCTCCCAGAGATTGGGCAAGGAACTCAGGAAGCTTGTAGGGTGATAAAGTGTCGAAAGGAACAGAGAAGGTTGGAAGTGCAGGAAGGTTCGGCACCAGATACGGCGTGAGAGCCAGAAAGCTCATCAGGGACATCGAGAAGACCCGGAAGATGTCGTACGAGTGTCCCAACTGTCACCACAAGAGCGTGAAGAGACTCAGCTCTGGGATCTGGTTGTGCCGGCACTGTGACACGAAATTCGCAGCCGGGTCATACTCTCCCACAATCAAGAGGATTGTGACCGAGGAGAGAAAGGAGACGGAGGAGGTAGCAGAGAATGTATAAGTGTGGTAAGTGCAACAAGCCGATACATTCGAACGTGAACACGGTCGGCATTCAATGCGAGGCCTGCGGCTCCAAGATCTTCTACAAGGAGAGGCCCAACGTCAAGAAAGTGACGAAGTCCAAGTGAAGACGGAGATCGGATGCACAAAGCTACGCTCAAACTTCTTTCCCCACAATCGGACGTCGTCCTCGGAGCCATATCTCCGGAGGTCGGCAGAGAGATCCCCAGGACCCGAGTCAAGATCTCCTCGGAGTCGGGACAGGTCGTCCTCGACATCGAGGCGAGCGACCTTGCGGCGCTGAGAGCGGCTCTGAACTCGTATCTGAGATGGATCAAGGTTGCGGAGGACGTGAGTAGAACGACAGGTGAGGCAAATGGATGAAGTGAGTCCGAAGATTCAGAATCAACTTGCTCAGTTCCAGCAGCTCCAACAGCAGCTGCAGGCGATTCTCGGCCAGAAGTACCAGATGGAAGCTCAGATGAAGGAGATGGAGCGGACGGTCGAGGAGCTCAATAAGACCGAGGATGATGTCCCTATCTACAAAAGTGTCGGCTCGCTGCTGATCAAGGCTAAGGACAAGGCTACGGTACTGAAGGAAATCGAGGACGACAAGGAATCGCTGGGAGTGCGGGTGAAGACGCTCGATCGCCAGGAGAAGTACATGAGGGAAAGGTACCAGAGCCTGCAGGATCAGCTTTCGAAGGCGCTCGGTGGCGAGAAGCAAAGTCAGGAAGACGCGGGTTGAGGACCTACGTCCCCGCGGAATATCTGGTGAGTAATTCGCAGACGGCCGCTTTGTGCAGCTCGCGCGAAGAGGCCGTCACTGGAAAGGTGCATGCATGTCGCCGCCAGATTCGGCAAGACAAATGCTGGGAACGATAGCACTAAGACTCCAGAGCGGCACCAAACTCGTCCTGCTTCACGGGAACGCAGACCCTGATGCACTGGGTTGTGCTTTCGCGATCGCTAGGAGTTTCCCGAGTGTGAAGGTCGCGGCCCCGGGTGGCCTCGACAGACTCTCGAAAGTCATCAGCGCGAAACTGAACTTCGAGGTAGTCGAGACGCCGTCGTCGGACAGGTACGACGTGAAGGTGATCGTCGATACCTCATCGCCCGATCAGATTGGACTTTTCTCCGAAGTACTGAACGACTGCATCGTCATCGATCATCATGCCAAGACCGATAGATGGCAGGGGTGCACGTACTACTGCGACGACACGAAAAGGAGCTGCGCGGAGATCGTCTACGACCTTCTGAGAGAGGCGGGCGTTCCGATCGGCAAGGAGGTCGGATTGGCCTTGATGATCGGCATGCTTACGGACAGTGGGCATCTGAATTACGCCACCCCCGAGCTGCTACGCAGCTTCGCCGAGATACTAGAAACGACATGTTTGAACATGGACGAGGTCGCGGACTTCATCGAGGTCGAACCCGACGTCTCGGAGCGGATCTCGCAGCTCAAGGGAGCGCAAAGGCTGAAGTTCGAGAGGACTGACGGGTTCATAGTCGCGATTTCCTACGGCAGCGCCTTTGAGAGCTCGGTCTGCAAGTCGCTCATCGGACTGGGCGCGGACGTGGCATTCGTAGGTTCCCAGCGCGACCAGGAATTCAGAATCAGCGCCAGGGCGAGGCCGGAGGTAGTGAGGATGGGTTTGCATCTGGGAAAGCTGCTCGGCGACATCGGGACGGAGACCTCGAATGATGGCGGGGGGCACGGCGGGGCGGCGGGACTCGTAGGCGTAGGGGACGTGGAGGCGATTCTGAACATATGCTCCCAGCGAGCGATCGACTTCATAAGGAATCACGTTTCGAATGGAAGTCGGTAGTCATCGATCGCCATGGCGCCCGTCTGGTAACAGATGCTAACTAGTCCATGATCCTGGTCATTTCATCGAACCTTTTGGGATTCCTCTTGAAATAGTCCCTGACTGGTTCGAGAATTTCTATGAGTGCCTCGGACGCCCCGTTCTTGAGATCCATCGGGTGGAGTCTCCCGGCGGCGTATGTGGACTCGATATCGCCGTACGTTCCGAACTCGACGGGCCCTCCGAACTTCTGCGGCCTGGTGATTGTCACAGACCCCAACTTGTCGAATATAATATAGTTGTATATAGCGAGGACCGGGTTGCCTTCGACGGTCGGCGGGCAGAAGGCTTTGCCCATCTTCCGCCTGATATCGTCCGGAGAATCGTGGACCAGAACCGCGCTATCGGGATCGCTCTTCGACATCTTTGTCGATATCGGATCCATCCTGTCCATGCCCTTCAGGCTCGGCAGCAGGGGGGTGTGAAGCGCGACGGGTTTCTTCCATCCCAGCTTCTCCGCCGCCTCCCTCGCCAGCATATGAGCCCTCCGCTGGTCCAGACCAGCGTAAGCAACGTCCAGATCGAGCTCGAAAATGTCGGCGGCTTGCATGAGTGGATATAGAGTCTTTGAGGCATCCATCTCTGCCTCGTCCTCCTGTCTTCCCATGATCGTGAGAGCTCTCTTGACCCTCGTCAGGGTCGACGCCTTCCCGATCTTGATCACCTTCTCCCAGTACGATATGTCTTCCATGATCTCGGAGGCGAACCGATAAGTGACCTTGTCATTGCGCACGCCGAGGGCTTCGAAGCAGTCTTCCATGTATCCGGCGCAAGTCCGAATACGCTCGATGTCCCCTCCGAACTTGTCATTGATATACGCATGCCAATCAGCGAAGAAGATCGTGAAGTCAAAGCTGGCGTCGATGAAGTCTCTTATCTTGGCCGCAATTATCATCCAACCGAGATGGACAAGACCAGACGGCTCGAACCCGACATATGCCCTCGGGGAAGTCTCCGACGCGAGTAGCACCTTCAGCTCATCGAGTGTAACGATTTCCTCCGTGTTCCTGGTCAACAGACTCAGTCTTTCCCCGCTATCCATACCGCTCAGAGCGAAATCCTCAGACAGTTATAAAACACTTCGCAATGCCAGGGAGAGAGGACATGGACTGCGGGTACGAGCCCGGGGAAATGAAGGATAGAAAATGAAAGTGGTTTGGCGCAGAGTCGCTCTGTCGAGATTGGTCTAGCCCCCCGCCGTCACGGGGAAGAGGGAGACTGTGTCGCCGTCCTCCAGCTCCGTCTTCATCCCCTTCATGTGCCTGATGTTCCGACCGTTCACCAGTACATAAAGAAGATCCGAAAGCTGATCCCCTTTGGGATAGAGTATCTTGGCTAGTTTGTCTCCGAACATGACAACGAGCGTGTCGAGGAGTTTCTGAACGGTGCTCCCTGCCACATCAACCTTCATCTCCGTGGCACCGACGGTCGCCGCAATGTGTCCAAACGTCCTCAAAGTCACCGCTGTCATGCTAGGCCTCTCTGTCTTCCTAGTCTCAAACGCGGACTTAAAGCTTGCTCGCCGCATCCTCGGCCGCGATATTGACGATGTCCATGACCATGGACGTCGGCGGGCAGTACGCGTTCTCGAGTGCGGTGACGAATTCCTCCACCGTCACTCCTTTGATGATAGCCGCGGTTACCCAGTTCACGCGTCCCGTGATCTCCTCGCCGCCGACGATCTGAGACCCTAGTATCTTGTGGCTGTCCTTGTCGACCAGCATCTTGACCGTTATCTTCTTTCCGCCCGGATAGTATCTCGCCCTCGTCAATCCGCTTGCCTTTCCCTCGACATAGTTCAAACCGTAGTAGTCTGCGAGGCCTCTCGAGAGTCCGGTACCGCCTGCCTCGAGCTCACCGATCCTGCTGATGAACGCGCTGGCAACACCAGGATAGTACGCGTATCCGCCCGCGGCATTTATACCAGCCACACGACCCTGGCGGAGCGCACTCGACCCAAGCTGGCTCATTGTAGGTCCAGGCACAACGGCGCTCTCACACATGATCACATCACCGCAGAGATAGACATCTTTGACCAGCCGTCCCTTCTTGTATGCCTGCAGGGTAGGGCTCGTCCTGACGGCTCCCAGGGCGCCGACATCAAGACCCATCATATTGGGTATCTCGAGATTGGCCCTAACGCCAGTTGACATGATGACGAAGTCGCACGGGTACTCGACGTTCCCTGCAACGACCTTCTCGACCTTTCCCTCGCCTTTTATCGCCCCGATCGGAACGTTCAGGACGAACTTGATCCCCACCTTTTCGCAGTATTCCTGGACCATCGCTGCCATGTCCGAGTCGAATATGCGCGGGATGACCTGCGGGAACATTTCGATCACAGTGACATCCAGCCCGGCGTGCTTCAGTCCCACCGCCATCTCCAACCCGATAACGCCAGCACCAGCGACGACGACGGATTTCGCACCTTTCATCGCCTTCTGTATTGCTTTCCCGTCGTTGACGGTCCTGACGGTGAAAACCCCCGGAAGTTTTGAACCCTCAACTGGGGGTATGAAAACAGTCCCGCCCGTAGCTACGACGATCGCATCGTAGCTGTATTGCTTGCCGTCCTGGGTCGTCACAGTCTTCTTGTCCATGTCGACGCCAGTCACTTTCGTCTTTGTGTGCACCGTAATGTTCCTTTCCTTCTGGTAGAAGTCGGGAGTGTGCATCACGATACTCTCGAAGTTCTTTATCTTGCCCTCAAGAACGAAAGGTATCGCGCACGGAGAATATGCGATATGCTCGTCTTCGGTGAACACGGTCACTTCTGCGTCCTTGCTCTTCGCTCTAGCGGTCGAAGCGGCGTGCATTCCAGCCGCACCGGCACCAATGACAATTATCTTCCTTCCCATTGCTAACACCCTTTGCGGGGTGATGCCTCACACACATATTAAAATATTCGCAATTTCAGCCAGTCTGGATGACCCCTAAGGAGGCTAGGGAAAGGTCGGTTCTCGGCGCCCCTCTGGTTTATCTTTCGCCGTTGTATCCGACCACAGCACCGATCCCGGCCTGCAAAGATTCAAATCCGCTGCGCTAGTATCGTTCCCCGAAGATTCGAATGCCCCCTAACAGTAGGAGAACACCAGTCGCCATCTGGAACGAGGAGGACGTCATCGCCGGTAGAAGAGTCAAGGCTTTCGTGACGATATTGAGGACCACCGGGTGTTGGTGGTCAAGAAAGCAGGGTTGTACGATGTGCGGATACAACCTTGCGAGCGAGGAGGGGATTGGCCTTCCGGAACTCAGGGCGCAGCTGGAGAAGGCCCTAGCCTCATACTCCGGGGAGAGGATGGTCAAGATCTACAACTCCGGCAGCTTTCTCGACAAGAGGGAGATACCGCTTGAGTTCAGAGAGGATGTCTTCAGAGGATTTGCGGAGGCCGAGAGAGTGCTGTTCGAAAGCCGCCCAGAGTTCGTCACGGAGGAAACGCTCGGTGAGCTGCCTTCAGACAAAGTCTCGGTTGCCATCGGACTCGAGAGCAGCAACGACGACGTGCTCAGGGGCTGCGTGCGCAAGGGCTTCAGTGTCGGGGAGTACGCTACCGCGGCCAGAATGCTCGGCAGTTTTCGTATTCCCCTGAGAACGTATCTGTTGCTGAAGCCCCCGTTCCTGACCGAACGACAGTCCGTCGAGGACGCGAAACTTTCTGTCTCATTCGCTTCGGAGTTCTCAGAGAGCGTCTCGATAAACCCTTTGAATGTCCAGAAGGGCACGCTCGTGGAAGAGCTGTGGCGGAGGGGAGACTACAGACCCCCGTGGCTTTGGTCGCTGATCGAGGTGCTGAAGAGCGAGAAAAGGGTCGGAACGCGGGTCTTCTCCTCTCCGACCGGCGGAGGAACTCCAAGAGGTGCGCACAATTGCACGAGATGCGACAGAAAAGTTCTTGAGGCTATCCAGCGGTTCACATTCTCGCAGGACCAGTCGGAATTCGACCAGAGCCAATGCGAGTGCAAGACCGAGTGGAGCGCACTGACGGGAGTACAGGACGTGATGAGCACGTCGGTCGACGTGAACCGATACCTCGACAGCGAACTCGAACTGGAGTGAAGTCAGGTCTGGAGTCCTTCGCTCGGAACTCAGGAGGAAGCGGAATGGAATACGACATAAGGAAGGGACACTACTCGGAGATCGAAGGAGACGGGCTGAAGAATATCATGACGGACGTGTTCATGAAAGCGTCGCAGGAAGGGGACACGGTCATATCCTCCTACGGGGCCCTTCCTCGCATAGAGGCGAAGGTCCTGAGCAAGACATCGTTGTCCGTGACCACGAAGAGCGATCCCTCAGTCCCGAACGATGTTGCATCGGACACGATAAAGCGGTTCAATGTTTTTCTGGAGAAGGCTACGGGATTCACGTCAAAACAGCGAAGAGATCGCCTCCAGAAGAAGGCCAAGGAAGGGAAGCTCTGATCGGTCGGCGTTTCTCGAAACCAGAAACCTTGATTCTTCGGGGCCTGGCGGTCGAATCCCTGAAGGATGCGCTGTCGGGAACCTAACGAGCACCCATCCTGTCCCCGTCGACCGGATAGCTTAAATACGATTATCATTATGCAAGAAGTCGCTGAACGCACTGAGGACGTTCGACCAGACGCCTTGGGCAATGCGACGAGCATCCCTATTTCCCTCTCTTACAGGGTTTTGAGAGGAGAAAACGGTGTCACGGTCGAGGGTGAGAACCTCAAAAGCAATCGACAGCGAGCGTTAGCGGAAGAGAGTGGATTCTCTCACCTCCAGAAAGAGGGAGGATCATGCCGAACAAACGACGTCCAAGGAAAGGTTCAAAGGCGTTTTCGCCTAGGAAGAGAGCGCAGCGGCAGTTCCCGCGCCTCGATGCATGGCCAGAGATTATCGAAGGCCCGAGGATTCAGGGGTTCGCGGGATACAAAGCAGGAATGACACACGCTTTCTTGGTTGACTACCGCCCGACGAGCAACACCTCCGGGCAGGAAGTTCAGATCCCGGTCACGGTGCTGGAAGTCCCGCCAATGAAGGTCGCGGCAGTCAGGTTCTACGAGAGCACGAGCTACGGTCTCAAAACGGTGGGCGAGGTCTGGTCGGACGCAGTCGACGAGACTTTGATCCGCCTGCTCCCGGTTCCGAAAAACTATGATTCCAAGAAGGCCTGGGAGAAGTTCAACGGCTCCGACATCGAGGACGTAAGGCTCCTGGCTTACACCCAGCCGACACTCGTCAAGGGCGTGCCGAAGAAGATGCCGGAGATGATGGAGCTGCGCATCGGTGGTGGAACAATAGCAGCCAGGATCGATTATGCCAAGTCGGTGCTGGGTAAAGACATCAAGATCACAGATTTCACGAAGGAAGGTCTCATGATAGACATAGCGGCCGTCACGAAGGGAAAGGGGTTCCAGGGCGTCACCAAGAGATGGGGCGTCAAGCTGCTGTCGCATAAGAACAGCAAGCACCGCAGGATGGTCGGCACACTCGGTCCGAAAAGACCGGGATACGTCAGACCCACCGTTCCTCAATCCGGCCAGGTTGGCTATCATCAGAGAACCGAATTCAACAAGAGAATCCTGAAGATCGGAGACAACGGCAACGATGTAACGCCGAAGGGAGGATTCCTCCACTACGGCGAGGTCACCAATCCGTACGTCTTGATCCATGGTTCGGTTCCGGGACCGACGAAGCGATTGATCAGGTTGAGAGACCCGGTCAGGAAGGGGGGCGTTGAGCTGAAGGAGGCTCCGAATCTGACCTACGTATCGACTGAGTCCAAACAGGGGGCTTGAGAATGGTTGCCGAGAAGGGATCAGTCAACGTCTACTCTCTGAAGGGAGAGGTCGTGAAGAGCATCTCGCTCCCGACCGCCTTCTCTTCGGAATTCAGGCCCGATGTGATAAGAAAAGCTGTCTCGGTCCAAGAGGCGAACATGAGGCAGCCCTACGGAGCGATGAAGGATGCGGGCATGAGGCACGCAGTCTCGACGTGGGGCAAAGGAAGAGGCGTGGCAAGAGTCCAGAGACTGTCGCAGGGACAGAGAGGCGCACAATCTCCAGGGACGGTCGGGGGCCGCAGAGCACATCCTCCATATGCCGAGCGCGATTGGTCTGAGAAGATCAACAGGAAGGAAATGGCGGTGGCCAAGCTCTCCGCATTGGCTGCGTTGGCGGATGCCGACAGAGTCAGGGGCCGCGGACACAGGTTCGACGAGAGTGTCACCGTACCGATAGTAGTCGAGGACGACATCGAGAAGCTTTCCAAGACATCGGAAGTGATGGGTGTCCTTGAGAGTATCGGGATAGAAGACGTCACCCGAGTGAAGAACGGAAGCAAGATCAGGGCGGGAAGGGGCAAGGCGAGGGGAAGAAGAATCCGCTCTCCGAAAGGGGTCCTCATCGTCGTCTCTGACAAGAATTCTCCGTTGTTTGCCGGGGCTGGCAACCTGCCCGGAATCGAAGTCGTGTCGACGAATAACCTGAACGCCGGACTCATGGCACCTGGGGGAGCCCCGGGAAGGCTCGCACTTTTCTCGGAGTCCGCAATCAAGATCATAGGGGAGTGGTAGGAGATGGAAAAGAAGGAGATCCTACTTCATCCGTATGTGACAGAAAAGACGATGAACCACATGACGGGAAGCCCGACCCTTGATTTCAAGGACGGAAACAAGCTCGAATTCATTGTCCTGAGAAGCGCGACGAAGAAGCAGATAAAAGAGAGCTTCGAGAAGCGCTTCGAAGTCAAGGTGGAGAAGGTCTGGACAAGGATTGACAAAGAAGGAAAGCATGCCATAGTCAAGCTGGCCGAGGGATACTCGGCGGAGGACATCGGCATGAGGATAGGAGTGTTCTGAGGGGAGATACATGGGAAAGAATCTCAGACAGCAAAGGCGTGGCCGGGGCGGGTCTCAGTACCGGTCGCCAGGCCACAGACATCTCGGGGACATCCGAATGCCCCACACAAAGGTTGGGACGGGCAAGATTCTCGATATTCTGCACGCGCCAGGAAGAACAAGCCCGTTGGCCGAGGTCAATCTGGATGGCAAGATCGTGAAGGTCATAGCCGCGGAAGGGATTCAGGTGGGCCAGCAGATCCAGATCGGAGATGCCGGAGCTATCGCATCCGGTAATGTGATGGCACTCGGCAGCATTCCCGAAGGAACGCTGATATTCAACATCGAAGCCCGGCCAGGGGACGGCGGAAAGTTCGTTCGCAGCTCAGGCAACGCGGCGGCGATAGTGAGCCGGGGAGAGAAGGTCGTAGTCCAGATGCCATCTGGTGCATTCAAGACCTTCGATCCGACCTGCAGGGCATCGATAGGAATCGTGGCTGGCGGAGGGCACAAGGAGAAGCCCTTCGGTAAGTCAGGTGCGAAGTTTCACGCTTACAGAAGCAAGAGCAAGGCCTACTTCAAAGTGAGAGGTGTGGCGATGAACCCTGTGGACCACCCGCATGGCGGAGGATCCCATCAGCATGTTGGCAAGCCCAGCACTGTCGGAAGAAATGCACCCCCCGGGAGGAAGGTAGGCCGCCTATCGCCAAAGAGGAAGCTTAGGATGTGATCGAAATGGCTGAGGAGAAGATGACAGGGACAAAGGCCTCGCGAAGGAAGGCGCGCAAGAAGAAAGGAGCCATTACGGCAAGGCGAAAGAAAGAGTTCACTTATCGGGGTTACACTCTGGAAGAGCTTCTGGCAATGCCATTCGATGAGGTCCTTTCGCTCATGCCCTCCAGGGTGAGGCGATCATTGACTAGAGGATTGAACGAGGAGCAGAGAACCTGCTTCGAGAAGATCAAGTCTGGCAAGTACGCCATGGTAAGGACCCACCGAAGGGACATCCCGATCGTTCCCGAATTCGTCGGGAAGAAAGTTGCCATTCACAACGGGAAGGAGTTCAAGGAGCTGGAGATCAGGGCCGAGATGATAGGCCACTTCCTCGGGGAGTTCGCCATGACCAGAAAGCAGGTCAAGCACTCAGGTCCGGGAGTTGGTGCGACAAGGTCCTCCAAGTTCCTGCCGCTGAAGTAGGTGATGATATGGTCGGATACACATCTGAATCGGACCCAGATAAGACGTCGAGGGCGATCGGCAAGGAGATGCCGATATCACCGAAGTACTCACGGGAGATCTGCACGATGCTGAGGGGCAGGAAGGTTACGGACGCGGTCAGGATCCTCGAAGAGATAATCGACCTCAAGCGCCCCGTGCCGATAAAGCGGTTCAACATGGGCGTCTCGCACAAGAGGCGCGTGGGACCGGGCAAGTATCCGCAGAAGGCGGCAAGAGCGATTCTCGGTGTGATTGAAAGCGCGAAGCACAATGCGGAATACAAAGGTCTTGATTCCGAGAACATGAAGGTTACCGTCGTCACCACCAATCTCGGCAGAACAACAAAGGGCTTCATGCCTCGTGCCTACGGAAGGGGGACGCAATGGAATCAACAGACCGCGAACATCGAAGTCATTCTCGAGGAGTTGGAATAGATGGCTAGCGAGAGGAAATTCGTCACTGAGAACATCCGAAGGGTCCTTCTCAAGGAGTATCTCATGAAGGAGGTCGGCAGGGCCGGGTTCGGAGGAGTCGACGTGCAGAGAACCCCAATGGGGACGCGTGTGACACTGGTCACGGAAAGACCCGGCATTGTCATCGGAAGGAGAGGCGCCGCGATCAAGGGATTGACGCGGGCCATTGAAGAGGATTTCAATTTCGACAATCCGCAGATCGAGGTGCAGGAAGTGGAGAACGCCAACCTAAACGCCCAGATAATGGCGGAGAAGCTGGCGTTCGCGCTCGAGAGGGGCTGGCACTTCAGGAGGGCCGGCCACTCCACGGTCAGGAGGATAATGGACAACGGAGCGAGGGGGTGCCAGATAGTCATTTCCGGCAAGTTGACCGGACAACGACACCGCACCGAGAAGTTCAAAGAGGGCTACATCAAGTTCTGCGGGGAGCCCAGACTCAAGTTCATCAAGGTAGGCTTTGCGGTCGCGAAGCTGAAACCCGGCGTCATCGGGGTAAAGGTCGAGATCATGGACCCCACGGCGAAACTTCCAGATGAAGTGGAAGTCATGGC
>JAJRAH010000180.1 GCA_028679985.1 Methanomassiliicoccales archaeon | reverse complement strand
TGTGCGTGTTGCATGTGCGTAAAACCGGGCATGACCGTCTTCACATGCATCTTCGAGATGCTGGTCAGAGACTCTTGCAAGTCTGTAAGCAACTCGATTGTGTTCAAGACGCATTCTCTGAGGTACATTCTAAGATCTGTCACAACCTGATCGTTCCTGCTCCTTGCAGTGTGAAGTCTCGCCCCCGCTTCGCCGATCCTCTTGGTGAGGAGGAACTCGATGTTCGTATGTATGTCCTCGAGTTCTTCTGAGAGTTCCAGATCACCAGATTCAATCTCTTTGAGTATCTGCCCCAAACCTCTGACGATCTTCGTTGCTTCGTCCTTGGCGATTATCTTCTGCTTGCTAAGCATCTTGGCATGAGCTATCGATCCGACGACGTCATACCATGCGAGCCTCTCATCCGTCGAAAGAGATGAGGTAAAGGAAAGGGTCGATTCACTCAGTCCTTTTTCGAACCTTCCCGACCACAGTGACTGACGATTCACCGAGTTTCACCTTCGATTTGTGCGCTGCCGCGATAGTCCTAAGTGGTAGTCCCCAGACGTAGATAAAGCCTTTCGCGGCGGTGTGGTCGAACTGGTCGCCCTTGTCGTATGTGGCCAGGCTAGTCGTGTAGAGCGCGTAAGGAGAGGATCTTCCGACCGGGGCCGAGCTCCCTTTGTACAATCTGATTCTCACGGTGCCGCTGACGAACTCCTGTGTCTTGTCCACGAATGCGGACAAGGACTCCCTGAGCGGACTGAACCAAAGACCGTCATAAGCAAGTTCGGTGAATCTCTGCTCGACCATGCGCTTGAAGCTGAGCAAGTCTCTCGGCAGAACGAGCTTCTCGAGATCGACGTGCGCACCGACAAGTACGATCGCTGCCGGGCACTCGTAGATCTCTCTCGACTTGATCCCGACGAGTCTGTTCTCGATATGGTCGATACGGCCGACGCCGTGCTTCCCTGCAATCTCGTTTAGTTTCTGTATGAGAGCGACGGGCTTCATCATCGTCCCATTCAACGAGACCGGCACTCCGCCCTCGAACCCTATCTCGATGTACTCAGGCTTGTCCGGTCCCTTCGCGGGAGCTGTAGTCCACTCGTACGCGTCCTCCGGCGGCTCGTGGGCTGCGTCTTCCAGAACGCCGCACTCAGCGCTTCTCCCCCACAGGTTCTCGTCTGTGCTGTACGGTGTCTCTTTCTTCACTTTTATTGGAATCTTGCCGACTCGTGCGTATTCGATCTCTTCCTCCCTCGTCATCACCCACTCCCTCATTGGAGCGATGATTTCGAGCGAGGGAGCGAGGGCTCCGATGGAGACATCGAAACGCACCTGGTCGTTCCCCTTTGCAGTGCATCCATGAGCTATATAGGACGCACCCTCCTTCTCGGCAACCTCTACAAGCTTCTTGACGATCAGAGGTCTGGCGATTGCAGTGCTTAGTGGATAGGCACCTTCGTACATCGCGTTTGCCTTCAATGATGGAAAAATGTAATTCTCGGCGAACTCTTCCTTTGCATCGATCGCGTACGCCTTCGCCGCACCGATGACCTTCGCTCTCTTCACTTCCTCGTCCATGTTGCATGGTTGTCCGACGTCGACGGATACGGCAATCACTTCCAAGCCGTATCTTTCCTGCAGCCACCTGATCGCAACCGAGGTGTCCAGACCCCCGGAGTAGGCTAGCACGACTTTCTTTCCCTGAGACTTGCTGGGTTGCATTTCGATCTTCCGGAACACTCGCCGGACGTTATAAATTGTTGATGATTTATCAGCGACAATTGGCGCATTCCGTCGTCTTCTTTCAGACATTCTGGCCACCGCAGCAAAATCCGTCTCGACAGCGACACTGGAAACCTTAATTGTCTGATATGGGTCAACACGCTTAATACTCAATTTTTTTAATGAACCAACCCGAAACATAGAGGAATCTCGAAATGGTCAATACGGCAATAGTAGGAGGCTCGGGATACACGGGCGGAGAGCTGGCACGTATAGTCTGCCGGCATCCGAACATGACCTTAGCAGCGATGACGTCCAGGCAGCATCCTGGAGTGAAAGTCTCGAAGGTCCATCCGTTTCTCCAGGGCTTCGTGGATATAAGATTCGACGAGAAGTTGAACGGGGCATCAGACTGCGATCTGGTATTCGTCGCGACGCCTTATGGCGCGTCAATGGATGTTATCCCAGGTTTTCTTGAGAGAGGCATTCGCGTCGTGGATCTGAGCGGTGACTATCGTCTCAAAGATACTGCCATCTACAGGAAGTGGTATGGAATCGAGCACAAGGACCTGGAGAATCTCAAAGACGCAGTCTACGGAATACCAGAGTTGTTCGGTGACGCCGTGGCGAAGTCCAATCTCGTCGCGAATCCCGGATGCTATCCGACCTGCGCGTTGTTGGGACTGGCACCGTTGTTCTTGGACGGGTTGGTCGAATCGAAGGTCATCGTAGATGCGAAAAGCGGTACTTCAGGCGCTGGGATGGAACCGACGAAGGCAACGCATCATCCGAACTGCGGTGCGAACGTCGCTCCGTACAAGGTAGGCTCTCATCGTCACACGCCAGAGATTCAGATGGGCATAGAGATGCTGTCGGGGACGGAGGCAGAAGTCGTGTTCACGCCCCATCTCGTCCCGATCGTAAGGGGGATACTCTGCACCTCATATGTTCGCCTCAAGAAAGACGCGAGCCACGATGACCTCTATTCCGTCTATGAAAAATACTACTCCGGTAAGAGGTTCATACGCGTCGACAGCATGCCCTCGATCCCGTCGGTCGTCGGATCGAACTTCTGCGAGATAGGGTACGAGTTCGCTGGCAACGGCAACGTGGTCGTGTTGAGCACCGTCGACAACCTCGTGAAGGGCGGCGCCGGTCAGGCAGTGCAGAATGCGACTGTAATGTTCGGAATGGACGAGAGTGCCGGTCTCGACTTCCCGGGGCTGGGGGTGTGAGAAATGGAACCGGTTGAGGGCGGCATAACCGCGGCCATGGGCTACAAGGCTGCGGGAATCCACTGCGGCATCAAGAAAGAGAAGCTCGATCTCGCGCTGATTCTGTCTGACGCTCCAGCTAGAGTCGCTGTTGCCTACACTCGCAACAAAGTGAGAGCTGCTCCGATAGAGGTTATGATGAACAAGGACCCGGAGTTCCTTCAGGCTTTCATAGCGAACAGCGGAAACGCAAACGCTATCACGGGTTCCAAGGGCAGGGAAGACGCTCTTGCGATGATCGCTCAGACTTCCAAGGAGCTTGGTATAAGCGAGGACCTCGTAGGTGTTGCATCGACCGGCGTCATCGGACGCTACATGCCGATGGACAGACTAACGTTCGGGATCCCGGAGGCAGTCAAGTCCCTGGGAAAAGGGATCGAGTACGCCGACATGGCTGCCAGAGCCATTATGACCACGGACACGATCAAGAAGGAGGCGGCGTGCAAGGTCGTGCTCAGGGACGGCACGATTGTCACAATAGGAGGCATGGCCAAGGGAAGCGGGATGATATCCCCCGCGATGAAAGCCCTCCATGCGACCACTCTGAGCTTTGTGACAACTGATGCGCTGTTGACGAAGAGGCCGGATGCGAAATGGCAGCAGGCTCTGGACCGCAGTTTCAACATGATCAATGTTGACGGGGACCAAAGCACGAACGACATATCCGTCCTCATGGCCAATGGGGCTGCTGGAGGACAGGCAGCGGATGATGATCCGGAGTTCTGGAGAGGCGTGGAGCATGTTCTGAAGACCCTCGCCAAGATGATCGTCATGGACGGGGAAGGTGCTACGAAGCTCGTCGAAGTGAACGTCGTTGGAGCTGCGAGCGAGAGCGATGCGAGGATCGCAGCCAAAGCGGTGATCTCTTCCAACCTCGTGAAGGCGGCGATATTCGGAGCTGACCCGAATTTCGGGAGAATACTCGCAGCGATAGGCAACTCCGGATGCGAATTCGATCTGGACAAGCTGCAGTTGACGATGGCGAGCAACGGGACAAGCACCTCGCTCTTCGACAGAGGTGTCCCGCTGACCTGGAGCGATTCAAACGTCGAATCCACCGCCAGGAGAATCATGGGGGAGAAGAAGATCACGATCAAGTTGAACCTGGGGGTTGGGGACTCTTCAGCGGAGGCGTGGGGTTGCGACCTCAGCTACGACTACGTGAAGATCAACGCTCAGTACACGACATAGGGTGGGAAAGAATGCAAGAGTTCGTTATCGGCAAGGAAATGGCTCCGAGGATCAGGAGGATGCGGGGAAAGAAGGTCGTCATCAAGTTCGGAGGCAGCTCCGTCAACGGCAATGGGGACCTGGAACAGTTCTGCATCGACATCGGCCTGCTGGTGAGCGTGGGAGTCCGCCCGGTTATCATCCACGGTGGCGGTCCGGAAATCAATGCCGAGATGAAGAGGCTCGGAATGGAAGTGAAGAAGGTCATGGGCCTCAGGGTCACGGATGAGGAGACGCTGAGAGTCGCAAAGGACGTTTTGTGCAGAATGAACACGCACATAGTGGAGGCGCTGCAGGCAGCAAGGGTCAAGACGATCGGCATCTCGGGCGGAGAGGGCGGCACAGTTCTCTGCAGGAAGATGGGCCCTGTGAAGATCGTCGACAAGGATGGCAAGGAATGTCTGGTCGACCTCGGCAAAGTCGGCGAGGTCGTCTCGGTCGATCCCACAATGATAAACCTGCTGTGCGCCAGCAAGTTCGTCCCTGTGATATATCCGATCTGCGTGGATGAACTGGGGCACTTGTTGAACGTGAATGCCGATACCGCTGCGGCGCATATCGCGCAGGCGCTGCACTCGGAGGACATAGTGCTTGTCACCGACGTTCCGGGACTAATGAAGGAGAATGGTAATGGCACGACGGTCATCCACGAGACGTCGCTGACACAGCTGGATTCTCTGATATCGTCCGGAATCGTGACCGACGGCATGGTCCCAAAGATCGAGGCCTGTCGTCTCGCAATCCTGAACGGAGTGAAGACGGCACATATGGTCTCGGGAAAGGAACCCCATT
>JAJRAH010000033.1 GCA_028679985.1 Methanomassiliicoccales archaeon | reverse complement strand
GTAATCAAACCGCTTAGAGACTCATACAGAGGACTGGCGATATCCATAGGAGTCAACCCATGGTTCACAAAGCTCCACCCGTACAGAGGGGGGCTGAGCGCAGTTGACGAGATGTGCAGGAACCTAATCTCCGTTGGGGCGATCCCGCACTCCTTGACGGATTGTCTGAATTTCGGAAATCCGGAGAAGCCCGAGAGGCTGGGCGAGTTCAGGGAGGCCGTAAGGGGCATAGGAGATGCGGCGAAGGCGCTACATATCGGGGCCCCATCGGGCAACGTGAGTTTCTACAATGAGACGCCGAAGGGGCCAGCGCTCCCGACGCCCACCGTCATGGGCGTGGGAATCGTCGAGGACGTCCGACGCTCTGTCACGTCCGACTTCAAGAATGAGGGGGACCCGGTCTACGTCATCGGAAAAACGAGAAATGAAATGGGAGGCTCGGCTCTCTTCCGCGTCTTTGGAGGCAAGGGGGGAACGGTCCCTGACGTGGACTTGGAATCCATGGCAAGGTCGATGGCCTCCGTCAAGAAATGCATGGATGCTGGTCTGATAAAGGCATGTCACGATCCCTCCGACGGCGGTCTGGCGATCGCCCTGGCTGAGATGTGCATCGGCGGGGACGTCGGCTTCGTCGGAGACGTTTCGAGAATGGGGAACGTGCCTAACGTCGTCAAGCTGTTCTCGGAATCGAATTCGAGGTGGATCGTAGAAATCGACGCGGAGAGGGAGCGGGAGTGGCTCAGGACATTCAAGGGCTCGGCGACGAGACTGGGAGAGGTCAAAGGGAGGTCGCTCAGAATAGCGAACTCGACTAGCCCGATCGAATTGAGGGTGGAGAGGATAAGAAGGACCTGGTCGGAACCTTTCTGGAGGTTGCTCGTGTGAGGTGGCGCCATGAAGCTCAGTGAAATCAAGGTCTGCATACTGAGGATCGAGGGCACGAACTGCGAGGATGAGACTCACGCCGCCTTCAAGGAGACGGGGACAAGGCCGGAGAAGGTTCACCTCAAGCAGCTCATGGGAACCTGTCCGGCTAGCATGAGACGCGATTTGGCTGACTATCAAGTTCTTGCTTTACCAGGCGGATTCTCGGCGGGAGATTACGTGAGGGCGGGTGCAATCTTCGCCGCACGAATGAAGAGCGCATTGTCGTCTGACTTGAGAAGGTTCGTCAGAGCCGAGAAGCCTGTCATCGGAATATGCAACGGATTCCAGATCTTGGTTGAGCTTGGCATGTTGCCTGCCTTCGATGACGTCATGGCGAAGGAACCGCAGGCTGCCCTAGCCACGAACGTCTCCGGTCGATTCGAGTGCACGCCGACCTTGCTGAAGCACGAGAATCGAGGTAAGTGCGTATCCACGCGGAAGATTCCCGGAGGGAAGACAGTGATGTTTCCGTGCGCGCACGCAGAGGGGAACCTGATGTTACCAGCCGAGAGGAAAGACAAGCTTCTCGAGCGACTTGAGGACAACGACCAGATAGTGTTCAGGTACGTCGATCCTTCCGGAAAGTCCGCAGGATACCCGTGGAATCCGAACGGATCGTTGCGCAACATCGCCGGGATATGTAACCCGGAAGGCAATGTGTTTGGTCTCATGCCCCACCCAGAGCGGGTGTATCGCCGATTCACTCATCCCGATTGGACCAGGACTGGCGATGATCCAAACGGTGCGGGTGACGGCATGGCTGTTTTCGAATCGATCGCGGAGTACGTTAGCAAGAAGTTCTGACGCTTGCTCGAGATCCACCATATCTAAACAAGAGATACGCGAACCTCGATAGTGTCGCCGTCGTTGAGTCCGAGCGTGCGTCTCAAGTGATACTTGCAGACTATCTCCATTACATCGTTGTAGTGGGATCTGGAAGGTATGACGATCGCGCAATCGACATTCTGGATCCTAGCAGGATAGCATCTGACGTCTCCGAAAGTCCTTCCGTTCTTCTCGAATCCTTTTATGACTGTGCCGCCACTTCTTCTCAGAGCGTCCAGTTTGGATTGGTCCGAAGGAAGGACCCGCACATTCAGCGTGCCGTCGTAAGGCTTGAATCCGAGCTTCTCCGCAAACTGACCCATATATCCTGGCTGCGTGACGTAGTACTGCCCCTCGCCCATTCCGGTTATTACGGTCCCGCGGATGAGAACGTGGTCCTTCATCTCGAATATCTTCTGATACTCGAGATACTCTCTGCGCAGGAGCTCAGAGCCTTTCTCCGTGAGCTTGATGCGCTGCCTCCTCGCCCCGAGATCTCTGTAGATGAGACCCTCATCCAGAAGCTCGAGTATACGCTTGGACGCGGACTGCTGGCTCATTCCCAGCTTGACGCCGAGCTCGCGCGAGGAAATCGCCACGTAGTCGTGAAATCCACCCATGAGGGCGATCTGTCTCAATGCACCGACGAACTTGTCGTTCATTTCTCTCCCGATCTTCGGATTCACTGGCGTAATCTTCCGGCTGAATCAATATGGAAGGCGGCGCTTCGGATCTCGGTTGACGATGGTCCGATTCCATCCCTTCGTATTTAATTGTTTCACAGGGCAAAGAAGACCCGGGCTTTCCGTCGAAGTCGCTCTGCATTCAGCCCCTTGACTGTTCTTACCACCAATTTATGTAGGAGAATCTGAATGAGGCAGAATCGGTGAGCGAGTGGACAAACACGTAGTAGAGGCACTGGGCAAGACTAGAGTCGTCATAGAGAACGGGAAGGTGACGGAGGTCGGCGTGCCTCGCGTGGAGTACTGTCCACTTTTCAACAAGTACCGCGGCATCGAACAAATCACGCCGGAGATCGTTCGGAAGAACATAGAGTTCCGCGTGAGCGACTTCGGCATGTGCACTCCTCGACGGGAGCTCAGAATGAAAGACTTCCTCTCATTTGGCGTCTCGGAGTTGATGGCAATGGCCGTCTCGAAGGGATTGCTCGATTGCGTCGTCGTCGTCTGCGACGGAGCTGGCACGGCCGTGATCACCGATCCTGAGATGATCCAGGGTATTGGCGGGCGAGTCTCTGGCATCTCAGAAACCACTCCGTACGCCGAAGTCGTTGGACTCATCGGAGCGGAAAGGGTTCTTGACCCCGAGACCGGAAAGATAGACCAATTCAAAGGCGCGGAGTTGGCCCGACGACTTGGGTTCAAGCGTATCGGAGTAACGCTGGTATCAGCCCGAGATGCAAGGCG
>JAJRAH010000179.1 GCA_028679985.1 Methanomassiliicoccales archaeon | reverse complement strand
GATCGGAACGAAGTGCTGGACCGTTTCAGCGGGACGGAACTGCACGATTATCTTGAGAAGGTCTACACCGAGCACGTCAGAGTATCTCTGAAGCCGCAGTATGTGGACAAGATCCCAGCCGCATACAAGGGCGTCGTAAGGGGTCTTCTCCAAAAGATATCAGGCAGGATGACCGTCAAAGAGGCCGCGGAACTGCTCGACCTTATGGATGTCCTCGACAGAGATCTCGACAAACTCTCAGGAGGGGAGCTGCAGAGGGCGGCTATAGCTGCCACGGTGATGAAGGATGCAGATGTGTACTTCTTTGACGAGCCTTCCTCGTATCTGGATATTCATCAGAGACTGAAGGTCGCACGAGTCATCCAGTCAATGGGGGAGGACAGGCAGGTCGTTGTCATCGAGCACGACCTCGCTATCCTTGATTTCCTAGCCGACAACGTCTACCTCGTGTATGGCATAGAGGGCGCTTTCGGCGTTTTCGCACAGCCCAGGCAGGTGCGGGCAGCGATAAATACGTACCTTGACGGATACCTTGCCGAGGAGAACATACGCTTCCGTGACAGAAACATCGAGTTTGAGATCAGGCCTCCGCGAGCTGTATGGCAGACAACAGAATTGCTGGCATTCCCTGACCTCGAGTGTGATTTTCCGGGCTTCAGCCTGAGGATAGAGGCCGGTTCGGTGAAGGTCGGTGAGTCGATCGGAATCGTCGGACCGAACGCCATCGGAAAGACGACTTTCGTGAAGATGCTCGCTGGGATCCAGCAGCCAACGAAAGGTCAGCTCGAGACGAGCGTCAAGGTGAGCTATAAGCCTCAGTACATCGCGCCCGACTTCGGGGGGACGGTGACCGAACTCTTCCACTCCTATGTAAAAGACTTCTTCGAGTCGGGTTTCTTCGAGACAGAGATATCACACCCCCTGGCGCTGAGACCGCTCCTGGCAAAGGAGGTCACCACACTTTCGGGCGGCGAACTCCAGCGGGTCGCGATCGCTCTCTGCCTTTCCCGAGACGCGGATATGTATCTGATGGACGAACCGTCTGCCTATCTCGACTCAAATCAGAGAATGGAAGCGGCTAAGACCATTCGCAGGGTGATGGAAAAAAGAGGAAGGAGCGCGATGGTCGTCGATCACGACATCTACTTCATAGACATGGTCTCTGACTCCGTAATGGTCTTCTCTGGCATCCCAGGAGCTAGCGGCCTCGGAAAAGGTCCTTTCGACATGAGAGCCGGGATGAACCTCTTCCTCAAGGACGTAAACATTACCTTCCGGAGGGACAACGATACGAACAGGCCGAGAATAAACAAGATGGATTCGAGATTGGATAGGGAGCAGAAAGAGAAAGGCGAATACTACTACTCCGCCTGAGCCTTCATTCTATTCTTCCTTCTGCGCAACAAATACCATGCCAGGATGAAGACGACTCCCAATACGATTAGGATGTCGAGGCCTTCGAATATGCCGGTGATCGATTCCCAATTCGGCCCCAGTGCAAAACCCACATAGGTCAATGCGAAGCACCAGGGAAGAGAGCCGACGAACGTGAGCACACAGAATCGTGCGAGATTCATCTTGGCCATTCCTGCCGGCAGGGAGATGAACGTACGAATGATCGGAAGCAGACGGCTGAAGAACACGGCGGCATCCCCATATTTCGTGAACCATCGTTCCGCAGTGTCGAGACTCTTCTCGCTCAGAAACACGTACTTCCCGTATCTGAGCACGAGTCTCCTCCCGCCATATAACCCCACCAGATACGCCATCACGGATCCGGCCAAGCACCCGAACGTACCAGCTAATGCCGCAAAGATCAAGTCAAACTGACCGTCATATACAAGCCATCCAGCAAAGGGCAACACAATCTCGCTCGGAATCGGTACGCACGCACTCTCCAGGGCCATCAGAATGAAAACGCCCGGGTATCCGCTTGTGAGGATGAGGTCCTTGATGAAGAAGATGCCCCATTCGATGATGCCCATTGCCGACAGGATTCGAATCTCATTATAAGAACTATTCCCAGAACTTGCTACTGAGGATCCAAACGAGTGCGAGACGAAGTCCGCTTGATAGAAAACAATAGATACGAGTGGCTTTGTATTCCACCTGAGGGGGAGAATGAAAGCAGTTGAAATCACCAAGGACGTCTACTGGGTCGGAGCGATCGACTGGAACGTGAGGAACTTCCACGGATATACCACCCCGCGGGGAAGCACCTACAATGCATACCTCATAAGAGGAGACACTAACGTCCTCATAGACACGGTCAAGAAGCCGTTTTTCGAACAGATGGTATCTCGCATCAGGTCGGTGATCGATCCCAAGGATGTCGGTCTCATCGTCTCGAACCACGTCGAGATGGACCATTCTAGCAGTCTTCCGATGGCACAAGGTCTGACAGGCGCCAAGATCCTTGCCTCGAAGAAAGGCATCGAAGGACTCGGATTTCATTACGACAACATCGTGATGGAGGCGGTTGTCGACGGACATGAGTTGCGCATCGGGGATAGGACTGTGAGATTCATTGAGACGCCGATGCTGCACTGGCCCGACTCGATGTTCACCTACCTCGTCGAGGACAAGGTGTTGTTCTCGATGGATGGTTTCGGCCAGCACCTCGCGACTACGGAGAGGTTCGACGACCAAGTCGACCAGGACATACTGATGTTCGAGGCGGCGAAGTACTACGCGAACATCCTGCTGCCATTCGGCGCCCAGGTCCTCAAGACCTTCGAGAAGGTCAAGGGATTGGACATCAATATCCTTGCGACATCCCACGGGATCATTTGGAGGAAGGACCTCGGCAAGATAATCAACGCGTACTTGTCGTGGGCGAAGGGCGAATCGAAAGAAAAGGCCGTCGTCGTCTACGACACCATGTGGGGCAGCACGCAAATCATGGCGGAAGCGATAGCAGACGGTATCGCTTCGGAAGGAGTCGAGGTCCGACCGTACAGACTGACAAACAGCGATCGAAGCGAGGTGATGAAGGAAGTCCTTGATGCCCGAGCCGTCGTCGTGGGCTCGCCAACGCTCAATAACGGAATGTTCCCGAGCGTGGCAGACTTCGTCATATATATGAGAGGTCTCCGACCGAAGGGAAAGATCGGGGCCGCGTTCGGCTCGTACGGCTGGGGCGGGGGAGCGGTCAAGGCGATGAGAGAGAACATGGAGAAGACAGGACTCGACATGACCCTCGAAGATCTGGAGATGAGATACGTCCCGAAGGAGGACGAGAAGATCAAGTGCTTCGAATACGGGCGGGCGATAGGAAGAAAGATTAAGGGGAGCTAGTTTCCTTCCCTGTTCTAACAGGAGCGTATGGCATGACGGAAGTGGGAGAGATATACGAGTGCGAGATTTGCGGTAACAAAGTGAAAGTAGTGGACAGAGGAGACGGAACGCTCGTTTGCTGCGGTCAAGAAATGACACAGGTCAGTTGAGTGCAGAATCGTACCCTGTGTCCTAGTCAGGCATTCCCAAACCGTGTCGCTATTGTCGCGTTGCGTTATTCGCCTAAATTGCCATTTGCTGCGAATCCTATTTATCATAGAAACATATTTCATACCCAGATGAAGGGCAGGGCAGACATACACGTTCACACCAGGTACTCAGGGTTTGGCCGACTCGGTTTTCTACGGTTTCCAGAGTCCGTCGCTCATCCCTGTGATGTCGTGAAGAACGCCCAGGCAAGCGGACTCAATGTCGTCTGTATCACGGACCACAACAGCATCGAAGGGGCTTTCAAGGCGAAGGAATGCGCGAAGAGCTATCCAGGCGTGGACGTTGTCGTCGGCGAGGAGATAACCACCTTGAATGGAGAGCTGATCGGGCTCTACCTGACGGAGGAGATTCCTCAGGGTCTTTCCGTCGAAGAGACGATAGACAGGATAAGGTCCCAGGGCGGAATCGTCATCGCCCCGCATCCTTTCAGCCTTCACTGCCCGAGCCTCGGGGACAGAGTCGATCATCTTGATATCGACGGAATAGAGACGATCAACGCAGGACACATCGACGGTTATGCGAACAGGATGGCCCAATCTCATGAGAACAATGGTAAGTGGGCGGTCGTCGGAGGAAGCGACTCTCACAGCCTGAACACGATCGCCTATGCTCACACCCTATTCGATGGGACGAATGCCGAAGATCTCAGAAAGGCAATATTGGAAAGGAGAACATCGGCAGCCGGGAAAAGGATGCCGCTCGAGAAAGGCATCGCGTGGAGCGTAGGAGTTGTGCTCGCATCGGATGTCCTGATCCTGAAGTCCATATTCGGGTTGATCAGAGAGGTCGACATGCACGATCCGATTGCGACGAAGATCAATCTGATGGGGACCGGCAAGAAGCTCATCGCCTTCTTCGGATCGCTGATCTACCTTACTCCGCCGGTACCGTATCTCTGCGGAATCACGAGTGAGAGGTTCCTGAAACGCCTCGCCAAGCTCCATGAGAGCCTCAAGTGATCCTCGCATTATTGGGACGATATCGCAGAGTTTCTTCGAACACAAATTAATAGGACCAACATCATGTCTTGTTTCGCCAATCCATTTCGCGAAGTTGGTGACTAGATGGTCAGCCGAGTGAGAGCCGCTGTCATGTATCCAGGAAGGATGGAGACGAGGTCGTTCGACTACCCTGCTCCTGAAGAAGACGAGATGATCGTCAAGATGCACATGTCTGGTGTCTGCGGAAGTGACAAGCACCAGTTCGATGGACATCTGAAGGTTGACTTTCCAGTCATACCGGGACACGAGAACGTCGGCGAGGTTTTTGAGACGACGGAATCTGCTTCTTCCAGAATGGAGGTTCACGGCGAGCCGCTGCAGAAAGGCGACCGGATACTGTGGTATCCGGACATTTCCTGCGGTACCTGCCATTACTGCCGATTCCTCGGCACCTGGCACTCGGCTCAATGCGAGAATCCGTTCACCTACGGATACGTCAACTGCGAGAAGGAGGAGTTCAGACCCTGGATATTCGGGGGGTGGAGCGAATACACTCTTCTCAGACCCGGAACAAGGGTTTGGAGGATCCCTGATGGAATGGTCGATGAGGTTGCCGTCCTCCTCGATACGCTTGCGTCCACTAGGGCGATTGCCCGAGCCCAGATGCCTTACCCGAACCAGAAGGAAGGTTTCGGATACGGCGACACCGTTGTCATCCAGGGGGCGGGTCCGGTGGGGCTGATGGCGGCAGTTCGCGCAAAGGTTCTGGGGGCAGAGAGCGTCATCATGTTAGGCGCTCCGGACTGGAGACTGAAGGTTGCGGAGGAATTCGGAGCGGACGTCACGCTGAGCCTGGAGACATACGACACGCCAGAGGCCAGGATAGCAGAGGTCAAGAGACTGACGAAGGGGATCGGTGCGGACCTAGTCGCAGACTGCACCGGCATACCGTCGGCGTTCCCGGAGGCGGTGGAGATGGCCAGGAAGTCCGGCTATGTCGTCGAAATAGGCGCCTATACAGATTACGGGCCGATTCCGTTCAACCCATGGCGTCTTGTCGACAGGGACCTCACCGTCATCGGCCAGTTTTACTGCCCGCCCATGCAGTACGAGGCTGACCTCAAGATGCTGAAGAACACGATGGATCGGTTCCCTTACAGGAAGATGCTGACCCATATTGTCCCTCTGGACAAGGCGGTCGATGCGATCAGCGCGCATCGCGCTCTCAGATCCATGAAAGCAGCCATCACACCGAGCTGATTTCAGCAGTTGATCTGGACACACGGTTGCGGACAGAGAAAGAGTTCAATGAGTGTGTTCGTGCTCATGGCTGCGCAGGCGCGCAAAAGCGCCGACCACGGCCTCGCTGAGAGCAGGATGGATCGTCTGGCTCTTGGCAATGGGGATGAATGACTGATCCCCCGCGTTCATCAGGTAGACAAGAGGCTGCAGGAGGAGTGCGGCATGAGGGCCGATGACACTTGCGCCCAGTATCTTCCTCGTCTCAGCCTGCACCACTACCTTCACGAAGCTTTCCTCGTCCCCCATCGCGTACCCTTTGGCGCAATTCGAGTACGGGTTGATGCCGACGAGCACTTTGAACCCCTTGCTTCTCGCCTCGGCTTCGGTCATCCCGACGCTAGCGACCTGAGGGTAGGTGAACACTGCATGAGGCACCGCGTGTTCGTCCAATCTCACCTTCTGCATCTCGAAGGCGTTGCTCCAGGCGACGTCGCTTTCGTAATTGGCCGTGTGCCTGTACATGTTCCGACCGATGATATCTCCGAAAGCCCAGATACCAGGGACGTTAGTCTCAAGATAGTCGTTCACCACGATGTATCCGTTCTTGTCCATCAAGATGCCGCTTGCCTCAGGTCTTAGAAGATCCGAGTTGCTCTTGACACCCGTCGTGACAAGAATCTCCTCCGCCTCGACTGAACCGGTCTGACCCGTGTTCCTCTCCCTGAATGCTATGGTCCTTCGTCTCCATCCCTTTTCTACGCTGACGACGTCCTGATTGACACGCACGTCGACGTACCTCGACATCGTCTTCTTGACAAGATCGCTGACCTCTGGCTCCTCTTTCGGAAGTAGCCTCGGATTGTGTCCGATGATCGTGACCTTCGTGCCGAATGCGGAGAAGAAGTGCGCGAATTCGCATGCCTTGTATCCCCCGCCGAACACGACGAGCTCCGTCGGAAGCTTCTCGATGTTGAAGACATTCTCGGATGTGAGGACATCGGACTCGACAAGACCTGGAACGCTCGGTATCTTTGTTCTGACCCCGGCCGCGATCATGATCTTCGGCGCTGTTATCTGCTTATCCCCCACCTGGAGAGTCTTCGGTCCGATGAAATGGCCCGTCAAGTGGAAGAACCCCAGACCAGAATCCGATTCGACTGCCCTTTCCATTCCTTTCCTATCGCCGAGAACAAGCTCCCACATCCTCTTGCGGACGAGGTTGAAATCGATATCCTTGATCTTCGCACTCACTCCGATCCGCGAAGCATCTTCGATATCCCTTATCACATCAGCGGGATGAATCAGTATCTTGCTCGGAATGCAGCCTCTGTTGAGGCAGGTCCCCCCCAGCGGACCATTCTCTAGAAGTGCTACTTTCAACCCTCTCTGCCTGGCCCGATCGGCAACGTTCATGCCAGCTCCCGAGCCTATCACGATGAGATCGTACTGTTCCATCGAGCTTGCCCCTCGTCACAATAGCATTGGAGCAACTGGTTCTAATTAGTTTTCGCCTTCAGGCTGACCCGATGACCCCGTCACGCCAAGGTTCGATTTCTCTCAGAAATCAACTCTAGTCCCGCTGTAAGCACCTAGGAAGAGACGCTTGTACTCCTCGCCGGAAGGGATTCTGGGACAGATAGGAGTCAACGCCGATTTCATCGCCCTGTCCGTCAGGTCTTCAAGCCTGGACGTGAAATCGTTCTCCTCTACTCCGGCCTCTCTAATCGAGTCCGGTTCGCCGATCTCCTTCCTGAGAGCCCTCACTCTATCGATAAGTTCTCTTGCGGCCTCCTCATCATTCGAAGCGATCCCAAGCGACCTTGCGATCTCGACATATCTGTCTAAGACGGAACGCCAGCTGAATTCCATGACGTATGGAAGCATCAGGCCGACGCACCTTCCATGAGAGATCTTGAACACAGCTCCCAGCGAATGTCCCATAGAGTGGGCGGCACCAGCCTGAGAGTTGCTGAATGCCAGACCGCCCATCGTCGCGGCGTTGTGCATCTTTCCTCTAGCTTCCGAATCCTTCGGGTCCGAATACGATCTGGGGAGATATTCGAACACTAATTGAGTCGCCTTTATCGCCAGGGCATCCGAGAAATCGTTCCGCCAGGGGCTCGAGTACGCCTCGATCGCGTGAGTCAACACGTCCAGACCTGCCTGAGCGGTCAACGCAGGAGGCATCAACGCCGGAAGCGCGGGATCCAGAATTGCGATATCGGGGACGACCTCCCTCGACGGCAGTTCCATCTTCACATTCTCAACGGTGTCCGTTATTATTGCAGCCCAGGTCGCCTCCGACCCGGACCCGCTCGTCGTAGGGATGCATATCATCTTCGCCTTCGCTCGCAACCCCATTCTCTCCAAGGGGTTGATCATTCCGACCTCGATGTCCGGCCTTTCGTAGAGGACCCACATAGCCTTGGCGGCGTCCATGCTGCTTCCCCCGCCTAGGCCCACGATCCAGTCGGGACCAAATTCGGACATCGCCGCCGCACCGTTCTTGACGGTCTCCACCGACGGCTCCGGCTCCACATCGTCGAAGACCCGGACTTCAAGGCCGGCCTCTCTCAAGTATGATGAGACCTTGTCGACGAGCCCCATCCTGTGAACCGTCTTGCCCGAAACGATGAACGCCTTTGTCCCTTGGATCTCTCTTAAATATTCGAGCGCCTCGTCCCCGAAGACGATTGTCCTCGGGCTGGTGAATTCCCACATCGCCTACCTCCAGAGAAATCGGCGCGCCACTAGCCTGGCGGGAACAGGGTGGGCACCCTTCTGCTGTTCTTGGTGAACTCGGTGGATGCGTTGACGTTCCTCATGATTCTCATCATGCTTCCGTCGATCTTTATCTTGCGCCCCAGCATTGCCTTCACTGGGTCCAACTCTCCTTTTATCAGCTTGATCCAGCTGTCCAAAGGTCCCTCGATCAAGAACTCGGCCTTCTTCGCATGTCTGTCCGGCAGGACGCTCCAGCTTCGGCATTCGCCGTGCCACAGATCCACGTATCCGGCCCATTCCTTCTCGACACCCGGACCGGCATTCACCACAAGAATCATGTCCCCTTCCCAGTCCTTCGCCGCCGCCCTGTACTCCTGGTTCTTGTTGAGTTCCTCAACGAATCTGGCAAGCCATTCTTCGCTGGGAAACTTGAACTTCGTCTCTTCCAAGACACACCCCCTGATGGTAGCTAGCGAATCGCGGGTATTTTAACCGTGGTATTTCGAAGGTGACTGAGTCCTCGCTCTATCGGAACGAAGTCACGGGATCAGAATACCTTCGCTATCTTCTTGCCAGAACGACAATCGTGATGGCTAGCCATATTATGAACACAGCGACGAGAACGGGAAAATTCCCGGGATACAGGTCGTTCGCAAACCACATCAGGCCGATCACAAGGAGCAATGATCCCCATAGGGCGTAGTAGCCGGACGCAGCATGGGCGGCCCCACTAGTCCTAGAACTCTTTCCGACTACGGCCCCGAGGATGACACCGTACGCGCCCCATTCGATCAGCACGAGTGGCACAACAAGCACCCAATCGCCGAGATACCAGGCGACGAGGATAGCTATCGCCACTGCGACAAGGACAACCCCTGCGGATATACTTCCGAAATGAGCCTTCTTGACTTCACCGTTCATGGTTCTCTTTCCCTGCACCGGACCCATTGAAGGGTCTACTGCTTTCACGTCGCGTATGAACACTCACTGATAATCAAACTAACGTCCACCACACGACTTGCTTTGCTGATGATGAGGTTTCGTGCCTTCTTCGGCGCTGCTTGACTCATTCATCTCAGCAAAGTGTTAAGCAGGTCGTTCAGTACCTGCATATCCATGGCCGTGCCACAGTATCCGCAATACTTCAATCCGTTCGCATCCGATTTCGCATCGATCGTAATGCTGGCACCACACGAAGGACACTTGTAATTGATCACAAGACCGCCATAACGTAGCTGATCCACCAACTCGTTCAGATCTACAACGACGGTCTTCTTGATGCTGCCTTTCGCTCTCACTCTTCCTGCTTCGTCATAGAGACCCAGGCTCTCGTAAGATCTGATCGCTTCTTCGTAGTTTCCAGCGCGTTCCATGTTGACAGCGACGATGACAGAATCGACAAAAAACAGCGGAGGCCTTGTCCGCGTCTTTTCGGAAAAGCGCACTACGATGCCCTTCACCATGCTGTCGCCAGCCAATTTCGAGTGAATTATCTCAGCCTCAGTTGCTCCCGGCCCCAGCGCGGCATCCTTCGACTCCTCCATCTGTCTCTTCCATTTCTCGAACCCCTCCTTTCTACTGCATTCTTCGCAGATGTACCATGGGTTCCTCAGGAGGACAAGGACAGCAATCCCAGGAACGAGGAAAACGAGAAACGTGAGCACTGCAGCCATGGCTCCGACGAAGCCTTCGGAGGGATTCTCGAGGACGATATAGACCATGATTGCGAAGACGAAGAGATAGAGAACCAGCATGAAAGGTGTGGCATACACCATCAGACGGTAGTATTTTCCTTGGATGGCAGTACCGCACACGCGACACTTCGTCATCAGGAAACTGAACTTGACCACAATTGATAATTGAAGTCGAGTTATTAATTGCTTCCTTGGGAGTAGGAACCACAGGAAATGGCAGTCTCGATTTCACTGAGAACAGCGCAAGCATCGGGCTCGTGGTTCAATTGACGCTATTCTAGCTTCTGCGTGTCGACTCCTCGATCCATTCTAGATATTGGGTATGTCCCTCGGCTATCTCGTATCTCACAATGCACGATATCTGGTAGGGATGGTTATTCAAGATTGCTTTCTTGATCCCCTCGAAGTCCTGTGTCCTTGCCTTCAGGAGGATTGCGTATTCCTTCTCTTCGAGAATCTCGCCCTTCCACCAATACATTGAATCGATCGGGAAGATATTGGCGCAAGCGACCAACTTCGACTCGAGCAGCTTCTTGCAGATCCGTCTCGAGGACTCCAGGTTCGGAGCGGTGAACAAGACTGTGGAGTACATGAGTAGGAAATCTGATATCCTTGACATTTATCATTTCTGCTCGCGTGCTCTGGCGATCAAAGAATCGCAAGAGCATCATGCCTCGAAGAGCTGTGCACGGAACGATTCGATCGCAGATCTCATGTCGCTTCTCGAGAGACGCATGGTGGTCGGATCCTCAAGACCTTGTCCGATGCACCGGTGCGCATCAGTAGGTTGTTCATGAATCCAGATACCAGGAGGAGGGATCGTCCCGCTTTGAGTCTCGATCTACTTCATCTTGCCCTCGGGGATCTTTATGGCGAATCTGCACCTCTGATCTCCGTCGAGAGCACTCTCGAGCATCTCGATCTCGACCGATTCCCCGAAGATCACATCATATGCTACCTTCGTGAAGCCAGCGCTGCAATAGCAGAACGTGGAAGGAATCTTCGGTCCTCCATCCCGGATGGCGGTTCTGGCAAGGGGACAATGACACGCATAGTATCTCCTCATTGTCGGGTCCTTCTCCTCCAGGTACTGCTTTGGAGCGAACGGTATCTTCGTCACGAAGATCCGATCCCGGACTCTCTTTCCGACGGATATCTCTTGATTTCCTTCAACGAACTCGATGACCTCTGGAGTGATTTCCTGCTCGTACCATACTCGCCCTTCGTTCATGAAACGAGCCAGCTCTTCTATGAATCTCTCGTGCTCATTTCTGAGGTAATCATCAAGGGTGTTCGCCTTGTCGAACCGTTTCCTATGTCCGAGAAATGCCGCACTCGGAATCTCATGATAGTTCCAAGTAAGGACCTCCCTGCATTTCTGTGGAGATAGCTCCCTTTCCATCCTCTCCATAATCAGATTGGTGAGTACGGGGTACGCCTCCTGCGGCGCCCCAAGCGGCGGTAACTCTACGCCCTCGAAGACCCTGGCTCGAACGTCCTCGCCCGCCGCCTTCCCGAGCCTCATCCCAACACCAGGAAGCACCTCTCGACCGTTCACGATTCCAGCAATGTAAACGAAAAAGTCATTCTTCTTCACAAAGTAGCAGTAACGGGCGATCGCAACCAGCCTTTCCTCCGAGTTGCTCCCTTCGCTGATCAGGAGGGACATGTATTTCTTCAGCACGTTCAATTCAGCCCCTTCGAGCGCGATCTTCTCCTTCCTCAGATAGTCCTCGAAATCCTTGACCACGGTTATTGCGAACTCGATCTTCTCAGGCGTCGCCTTCCGACTTTCTAGATAGACTCTGAACTCGCTCTCCATCAATGCGCATTCCCTCCGCAGACGATGTTGAAGGTTGCCGTACGATTCAATTCGAGACCAATTCGTGTAGAGCTTGTCTGCTATTATAGAATTGCAGCGACGGATGAGGGGTTTGACTTCCATTCCTTGATGTTCGAAATTTCAGGGATTACACATTCTTTTTCTGACATTGACGTGGGGGAGTACCGGAGAGGCTGATTGGATTTCTTCCGTTCCCTCTTCCTGACCAACAAGAACAGGTATATTCTTGGGGGAAGTGCATCATGACATGATTACTAGGGAACCCTGGAGGACCGTAATCAAATCGGCATTCAGATGATTCCGGGGATTTCGGGAAGCGATCTTGTGAAGAGGGAAGGAGGACTGACATGACCCGATGTTCACAATGCGGACGAGTCTTTGACCGACAGGCCACGGACCAACATGTGGCGTCCATCTCTGGAAGCATCATGGGAGACGAGTATACCGAATCGTACTATTTCTGCAAGCAATGCGAGGTCTACACTGTGGAGATCTATCATGACCGGTTCTTGGGAGACGACGAAGTCTTTGTAAGGGGTCCAGTGTCAAAACCGGAAGGGGATGCGAAGGTCGAATTGATCAGACAATGCTCCGAGCCGTGGAACAAGAAGTGTCGCTGCAGCGCGCATCAGTCCTATTTTGGGGGAGTACTCGATTGAGGAGTGGGCCGATACTGCTCTCTCCAAAGTTACGGTAGTCCGATTGTTACTGGACTTTGATGGTGTCACAGCTTTCCATCTGGCAAGAACGCCTATTCCTCGTCACTCTTGTCCGCGAACTTCGGCAGCGTATTCATCCAATTGGCCAACTCTTTGAACATCTCAGTGAAGCTTGGATCCTCACCGATCAACAACTGTGTATATCGTGCGAGTGTGTCATCATCAAGTTCTTCGATCAGTTTCGGAAGTCCGAAGTCATAGCTGTCAACTATCTTTGGCCCGAGATCGAACACTGGATCGGAAATAAGGGGCTCGATCTCTTTCCTCTTCTGCCCGAGCTGAGCATAAATGTCTCCACGTACATCAGAAATCATTGCCTTCACTTTCTCGTAGGCTTCGGGCAGTTTCTCTTCGAATTCCTTATCGACTTGATCTCTTGCTTCTTCTCCACCCATCGTACCAGCCATTTCTGAGGCAACGGCACCCGTTGTTTCCATCATTACCTGTGTGAATCCACCCATCAATGTACTCATCAGTATTATGCTCGTGTTAGTGATCGCGTTCATTACCCTCTGCGTCCGATCTGTATCGCCCTGGATCGCTTCGCCTTTGTCGATCGTGACTTGTTCTTCTGATTCTGAACGTCCTTCTCTTGTCACGGAACCATCCAGCGCTCGTTTGTATGACCAGATAATACCTATTAGCGAATTCTTCACTTTGGAGTAGGCTTCGTGAAAATGGTTTATGTTTGTCCCGTCCAGAAATAGGCGCTTCTGGACTTCCCAAGCATCCGGATCCTTTTCAGGTCCCAAGGCGGTGAAATCAACACCAGCATGCAAAAGGCTCAATTTGATATCCCAGATCAACTGGCCAAATTGTCCCAGCTTCAGATCCTTCAACTTGCTTCGATCCGTTTCGGGGATCTTGACCAGACCAACGACAAGGACAAAGGCAGTATCGGTTTCTTGGTGTATGATCTGCAGACGAGGCAGAGTCTCATTCTCTGAGACCTCTATCACGAAATCATGTCTCGAGTCTGAAATCAACGTGACTTTGAAGCCCGACTGAACTGCCCATTGCATGACTTCAGTCAGAAGTCGTTCTCGGTTCGTAGTTGACATCTTCCAACCCTTTCTCAGCCTAAAATATATCTGGAACCATAATATTGGACACACTACTTATAGGATGCGCACTTCGCGACAAATTCCATCACATGACCGGACAAGGAGAACGATATTGTTCGACTCTCGGGAGGATCCTGCATCCCGAGCATATCCGGATATTCTCTCCTGCAATCTCCATTCTTCTGTGACCGTCTTCGGATGCCATCAGAGCCGTCACTGATACCGATTCGCATAGTACCGGTCCGAGCGAATCCCGGTTCATGATCAGACGAGGCAATCTATCCAATCTGTCCGATGTCTCATTGCCTTCTGATTCGATGCAAAACGATACAAGAGACCTATGCGCTCAGTGTGAAGACGTGAAAGGCAGGACGGGGGAGAAGCCTCCGAGTAAGAATTCAGCTCTCATGTCCTATCTACTGGTGATATTGCTCGCAGTCTCGACTCTCGGATGCCTCGAGGGCCAGGACGGAGGCATATTCAACCCGGATACGACAGACAGCGACGGAGATGGCTATCCCGATTCTCAAGACGCCTTTCCGGACGACCCTAATGAATGGAGGGACTCGGACAACGACGGCATAGGCGATAACTCCGATTCGTCACCGTATGACCTTGATAACGACGG
>JAJRAH010000178.1 GCA_028679985.1 Methanomassiliicoccales archaeon | reverse complement strand
CGAACGGGAGCAATCCTAAGATGATCGCCGACCTCTTGGATGCTGGATTGCTAGACTACATCGCGATGGATTTGAAGAGCCCGCTGACCTCAAAGTACGCGGATCTGGCTGGTGTGAGCGCGCCGATGAGAGAGATCAAGGAATCGATATCTATCATAATGAACGCCTCGATCGACTACGAGTTCAGAACGACAGTGATTCCCGTGCTTCTGAAGGAAAGCGACATCGAGGCTATCGCGGCGTACATTGGCGGCGCGAGGAAATACGCGCTGCAGCAGTTCAGACCGAAGAACACCATAGATGATAGCCTCGCTGTCATCGATCCCTATCCGACCGAGAAGTTGCAGGGGATGGCGGAGATCGCCCGGCATTATGTAAGGAAGGTGGTCGTGAGGGGGGAGATATAGGGCACGTTATCGGATTCGAGAACATCGTCCAATGTTTTTAGTACCCCCTGACTCCTAATTCAAGCTAGGAATGAAATACGACCTGTCCAAATCTGATACCTGGAGGGGGTCCGATTGACGTCGAATGAAAGATTCAAAACCTATGTTGAGGGTTTCGACAAGATACTCGAAGGGGGCGTACCGGCTGGACATGTGGTTCTCGTCTCTGGAACGCCAGGAACGATGAAGTCGTCCTTGACTTACTACATGCTCTACCACCATGCGAAAGAGAACGGAAAGACCGGAATCTACGTCACTTTGGAACAGTCGAGAGAGAGCCTGGTCCGTCAGATGGAAAAGATGGGGATGAAGGCTAAGGAAGTCGAGGACAAGCTGAACGTTCTTGACCTTGGTCTGATAAGGAAGAAATTGAAGCAGATATCTGGGGGCGGCTCGTGGATGCAGGTATTCAAATCGTATCTTGAGAACCTGAAGGAGAACCTGAAGTACGATCTTCTTGCGATCGACTCCCTGGACGTACTCGAGACCATGGCTGACATAGAAAATCGCAGAACCGAGCTTTTCTATCTTTTCGAGTGGTTGAGGGGACTTGATGCGACCGTGCTTCTCATCTCAGAGGCGTCGCCGGAAAAGATACTCGAGGGATCATTCGATGAGGGTTATCTGTCGGACGGTATCATATCGCTCAAGATGCAGGTCGTCAGGGACGTGGAGACCCAGCGGCGTATCAGATGCGTCAAGATGAGAGAGACGAATCATGATCCGTCATACTTTTCTCTCCTTTTCAGCGGAGGCAAGTTCCAGGTCACCAAAGTGATAAGCGAATGATGCCTGGTGTCTGAATGGCGAAGAGATTCGAATGTCCAAGATGCGGCGCTGGTGTCAGGCCTGATGACACGCAGTGCGGACGATGCGGCGGAACCCTCACTGACTCGGGGGGCACTGAGACCAGGTCGATTCAGTATCCCTCCACGGTCACCGTTGAAAAGGTCATCAGCGAGGAGCAGACGTCCATACATCTGGGGCAATCCGACATCCTTTCTATATCGAAACAGAAGAGACTTCTCGAAGAAAAAGAACTCGAGCTGGCAAGACGAAGCAAGGAACTCGCGGACAGAGAGAAACAACTTCTAGCCTCGGTCGAGAGCCTTGAGAAGGATTCGAAATCATTGGAGGAATCGGTGAGGAGGTTCAAGGCGGACGACGCGGGATTGAGAGAAAGGGAAGAAGCTCTCGGAGAAAGAGAGGAGGAGTTGGAGGCGCTAGCCGAGAAGCTTGAGAAGGGCATGAAGGAACTCGAGACCTACAGGCAGAGTTCTGAGGAGAGACCTTCGGAGTCAGAAGGGCTCGACAGACTGTTCGCTCTCCGAGAGGACTACGAGAGGACTCTAAGAGAGGAGAGGGAGCGTCTCAGAAAACAAGTAGATGAAGAACTGAAAGACCGCTTGGAGAGAATGGACCAGATGGAGAAACAGCTCAAAGCTGCTCAAGCGAGTCTCGAGGAGAAGGAGGCCGTTGGAGAGAAGACCTCAGAGCCCATCCCAGATATAGGACCCGAGGCCGAGGTCATAGACGAGTCGACAATGGCGAAGCTGATCCGCGAGATTGACATGGAACTCAGCGAGCGAGCGGCAGCGGCGCAGAAGGTGACGAAAGAACGCAAGGTTAAGACGCACATCGAGAGGCTAGATGCCATCCTCGACGGCGGGATACCTTCGCGCCATGTGGTCCTGCTGAACGGCACGGCGGGTTCGATGAAATCGACAATCGCCTATCACATCCTGCATCATAACGCTGTCAAGAACGGCATCAGAAGCATGTACTTCTCGCTTGAACAGACGAGAGACTCACTCATACGCCAAATGGAACGTCTGGGAATGCCGAGAGAAGAGTCGAAGGAAAACATGATCGTCGTCGACATGGTCGATCTGAGGAAGTCGATGAAGGAAGAAGTGGGGGATTGGCGCGATATCTTGATGAGGTACGTTAAGAACGTCTGTGCGGAGAAGCGCTTCGACCTGTTCGTATTGGATTCGCTTGACTCGTTCAGAGCGATGACAGACCTCGAACTGACGAGATCGGATCTCAAGGACCTCTTCGATTGGTTCAACTCGATGAACCTGACCACACTCCTGATATCCGAGAGGACGATGAATTCACTCATAGACAACGTCGAAGATGAACTGTACCTTGCCGACGGTGCAATCGAGCTCTTCATGAGGGAGGTTGAGCACGGCAAAGTCCAGCGGTGGATGAGATGCATGAAGATGCGGGGCGTCAACATCGATACTCGGTACTACGCATTCTATCATGACGGGGAGAAGTTCAATCTCTCCCTGCCATTGGTCGGGACATCCTGAATCACGTGGAAATCAGTTTTGCGAGACAGCGACGAAAAATTAAATAGGCTCAGACCACTTAACCGCTATCCGGGAGGATAATGACAGCACAGATCGAGCGGGTGCGTACGTATATTCATAATTTTGACGAGAACCTGCAAGGGGGAATACCGAAGGGCCAGGTCGTCCTGATTACCGGTACCCCGGGAACGATGAAATCCTCCCTCGCGTACAGCATCCTGTATCGGAACGCCCTCGAGAACAAGATCAAGAGCGTATACATGACGCTCGAACAGTCGAGGGAGAACCTGATTCAACAGATGGCGACCATGGGAATGGACGATGAGGCCGTCAAGGAATACGTCCATGTCCTGGACCTCGGCCTGATAAGGAAGAGCCTTACGCAGATAAGCGCGAAGGGGACATGGCTCCAGGTCTTCAAGATGTACGCGGACAGCCTGAAGCACAGCCTTGGATACGAAATCCTGATCCTGGATTCGCTGGACGTTCTGGAGATGGCCGCACAGATGGGCGAGAGTCGCCGCACGGAGCTGTTCTACTTGTTCGAGTGGCTCAGGAATTTGGGCATTACCTCCTTCCTGATATCGGAGACTTCACCGGAAGCGATGCTCGAAAACAAGTACGATGAGGGGTACCTGGCGGACGGTGTCATAAGCCTAAAACTGCAGGAGATCGGCGAGACTGACATTCAGAGGCGCATCAGAGCGGTCAAGCTCAGAAGCACGAACCACAAGACGGGATACTTCTCGCTCTTGTTCAGCGACGGCATCTTCCGCGCGACCCAGGTCATAACAGAGTGATCTCGCTCTCGGATTGACCGGGAAACATAGAGCACTATCCAGTGTCTACCGTCAAACATTAATAGCAGGTAGATGTTTTTCCGATTTCAAGGGCTCATGGTCTAGTGGTTATGACGTTTGCCTCACACGCAGAAGATCGCCGGTTCGAATCCGGCTG
>JAJRAH010000032.1 GCA_028679985.1 Methanomassiliicoccales archaeon | reverse complement strand
AGGCGCTATGCGAGGATGGATGAGGCGGGCACTCCCTGGTGCGTCACGGTGGACTACGACACCCTGAAAGACGGATCTGTGACGATTCGCGACAGGGACACGACCGAGCAGGTGCGTATCAAAGCCGAAGAAGTTGTCTCGGTGATCAACACATTGATCTGCGGAAGTCCGTTCACCAGCCTGAAGGGCTGAATCGCACTCGCGGATGATGGTGTAAGGGGACTGCAGAGCACATCGATCATTGAAGGATGTCGATCAGTCGGCCGATAGACACGGTTTAAGTAACTTAGGCTCCAATATGCTGAAACGGGGTGAGAGGAAGTGAAGGGCGAAGGCTTGGAAACAATGAAGGCACGAGAGAAAGTGAGGTCCGTGATCGAATCCTACAAGACCGAGGACCTCATGGCCACGCAATATGAGACCACCGATCCGGAGACGACGATTTCCGACGTAGTCGCAAGGATGCGAGCGATGAACTTGCACGAGATACCGGTGGTCACGGACGTGAACAAGCTGATGGGCGTTGTCAGTTACCGTTCGCTCGTGAGGAGAAAGAACCTTCCGGTCGGCACAAAGGCGAAATCCGTGATGGAGACTCCGCCGGAGATAGGAGAGGACACATCGATCACGGAAGTTGCGGAAGGCATAGTCTCCACAGGATACCGCCAGATTCCGGTCGTCAGAGGGAAGAAGATACTAGGGGTCATCTCCAGAGAGGATATCGCTAGGACCGTATTGAACATCAAGGAACTGAGGAACATCCCCGTCAGAGAGGTGATGACGACCGATGTTCAGGCGGTCACCTCGAAAGACTCGCTGAAGCGCGCCGTAGAACTCATGGGAAGGCTGGACGTGAGAGCTCTGCCGGTCGTCGACGACACTAATGCGCTCGTCGGGATTATAGGGATCAAGGACATTGTGAACTATGGCTGGGCAAGTCGAAAGAGCGAGACCCTCGGCGAGATATCGGGCAGAAGCGACCCAGTCGAAGTGGAGATCGGATCGCTGTCGGTCGACAATCCGATAACGGTAGGGCCAGATAGCCCGATCGGGCAGGCCGTGAGCCTGATGCTCGAGAAGAAGATCTCCACCCTCCCGGTTGTCGAGAAGGATCGAATGGAAGGGATTCTCACCACCTACGACATAGTCGAGCTCGTGGCCTCCTTCAGACCGAGAGACATGGTCTATGTGCAGATCACCGGGCTCGAGGAAGAAGACCGTCACTCCTTGGACATGATGGATAAGGAGATAGAGGCAGAACTGCAGAAGATCGCTAAGCTGTCCAAGCCTCTCCTGTTCACGTTGCATGTCTCAAAGCACAATCCTGCCGGCAACGTAGCCAAATACAGCCTCAGCGGCCGATTGATAACCGAGAACAAGATCTTCGTCGCCAAGGGCATCGAATGGAACCTGATCAAGGCGACCATAACAACTATGGAACGCCTCCAGAAGATGGTCAAGGAAATGAAGGAGTCGAGGTTGGACCAGCGGAAGAGAGCGAAAGGCTGAGCTTCGACTCTTCAGCAACTTTTTAAAGCGGGCCGATGGTATTCCCCCCTGCTCATGACCCAATACGAGGCAGTATCCACAGAGAGAAAATGGCAGAAGAAGTGGAAAGAGTGGGAGCTTTACAGGTTTGATCAGTCGTCATCGGCTCCGGTGTACAGCATAGACAACCCGCCGAGATACACTTCCGGATCGTTGCACCTGGGTCATGCCACAGGCTATTCGTTGATCGATTTCGCGGCAAGATACCACCGCATGAGGGGATACAATGTCTTCTTCCCCCTGTGCTTCGACGTTAACGGGACGCCGACGGAAGTCAGGGTTGAGAGGAAATACGGCATTACCAAGCTGTCGATACCGAGGCAGGAATATGTCAAGCTCTGCAGCGAATACGCCAACAGCTTCATAGAGGAGATGACACACCAGTTCGAGATCCTAGGGGAATCGATGGACCCGAGCATCTACTATCAGACGGATGCGCCCTACTACAGAAGGATAACGCAGATATCGTTTCTCAGGATGCTCGAAAAGGGGATCGTATACAAGGGCACCTATCCCGTGAACTGGTGTCCGAGATGCATAACCGCCCTCGCAGACGCCGAGATAGAATACCAACAGAACATCACGAAGCTCAATTTCGTGAAGTTCCGCGTGAAAGGCACTGACGAATTCGTCATCATCGCCACGACGAGGCCGGAGCTGCTATGCACCTGCCAGCTCGTCGCCGTACATCCTGATGATAAGGCGAAGAGGATGCTGATCGGGAAGATGCTCCTCACGCCAATATACAACAGAGAGGTCAAGGTCATCGCAGATCCCAAGGTCGACCCGAGTTTCGGATCGGGGATCGTAATGATCTGCACGATCGGAGACAAGGACGACCTGGAATGGGTGATGAAGTACGACCTTCCGCTGGAGAAGGGCATCGACGAGCAAGGAAAGATGACGGACGTCGCGGGCATCTGCTCAGGTCTGCCGGTCAGAGATGCAAGGAAGAAGATGATCGAGGACCTGAAGGATGCGGGGCTCTTGGTCAAACAAGAGGATACACAACAGAACGTGGGGACTTGCTGGCGCTGTCACGAGCCGATCGAGTTCCTCCAGGTACCGCAGTGGTTCCTAAGGACTCTAGATTACAAAGATGCCGTCCTATCGAAGTCCGATGAGCTGAAGTGGTTCCCCGATTTCATGAAGGTTCGCCTTCGTGATTGGGTGGAATCACTCGAGTGGGACTGGGTCATATCAAGACAGCGCTACTTCGCCACTCCTATTCCGGTGTGGGAGTGCGTGTCGTGCGGCGAGATCGTTCCTGCGAAGGAGAATGACTGTTATGTCGATCCGACCACGGATCGTCCTCCCATTGAGAAGTGTCCTAGATGCGGCGGCGCACTGAAGGGCTGCGAGGACGTGTTCGACACTTGGATGGACTCAAGCGTGTCCCCGCTGTACAACACCTTCTGGCTCCGAGACGTGGAGAAATTCAAAAGACTCTATCCTATGTCCCTGCGCCCACAATCGCACGACATAATCCGGACCTGGGCCTTCTACACAATCCTGAGAGAGCACCTGCTCGTCGGACAGAAGCCTTGGAACGATATCATGATCCATGGGTTCATCATGGCCGAGGACGGCACTCCGATGCATTCCTCCTTGGGGAACGTGATCGATCCGATGCCGATCCTGGAGAAGAACGGAGCGGATGCGCTCCGCTACTACGCATGCACATGCTCGCTCGGAGAAGACAGCGCGTTCAGGGAGAAGGACGTCGTGCATGGAGGCAGATTCTGCACAAAACTCTGGAACATCGGTAAGTTCGTCGGGACTGTCGTTACCGAGAAGCCTTCTATGGGGGAGTTGCACCCAGCTGACAAGTGGATCCTCAGCAAGTTCAGCAAGGTGATAAGCGCCGCCACGGAGCAGTACGATAACTACTCATTTGACAAGGCGATGAGGATTATCGAGGATTTTGCCTGGCACGAATTCGCCGACCACTACCTGGAGATGATCAAGTTCAGGACAAGGGATCCGAATGACGAAGCTGTCAGGTACACACTCTTCACCGTCTGCCTCGGCGTCATGAAGATGCTCGCCCCCCTTCTTCCGCATGTCACCGAAGAGGTCTACCAATCAGCGTTCCAGGCGATTGAGGGGAACAGAAGCATCCACGTAAGCAAGTGGCCAGTCCCGGTCCTTGTTGACGAGAAGGAGGAACAGCGGGGGGAGTTCATGAAAGAGGTCATCGGTGCTCTCAGATCCTGGAAGGCCGAGAATGGGATTCCTCTCAACGTTGAGATCAGCCTCATAGAGCTGATCGGAGAAGGCGCAGAAAGACTCGTAGGATGCGAGAAGGACATCGTCCAGACCATCAGGGCAAAGGAGCTCAAAATTGCCAAACAGGTCGATCTCGAAGAGAAGATAGTCGCGCTCAAGCCGGTTCTGTCAAAGATTGGCCCGATGTTCAAGCAGAAGGCGAAGGAAGTGGTGGGCAGACTTCAGGAATTGGATCCATCCGAAGTCGCGGCCTCAATCGAAGCCGCACCAATAGACATTCAATTGCCTGATGGATCGACCGTAGAGATCGACAAGGATCTGGTCACCTTCGAGAAGAAGCTCACCATGCATGGCAAGGAAGTCGAGACTTTCCAGATCAGAGAATTGCTCGTTGCTGTCCAGAGATGATCGGCCAGAAATCAAGCCCCGCGAGGGAGATGACGACTAACCGGCGGAACGGCGTGGCATCGGATCGACCCTGATTCTCCTCCCGCGGAAGTCGGACTGGTCAAGACTTTTCATCACCTTGTACGCGACGTCCTTGTGGACCTCGAACTCGCTAGACTTCTCACCGAGCTCAACGTGGCCTATGGCGATCTCGCTGACATCGCCCCTATTCCGAATGAGTTCGACTATGTCGTTCATCCCGACCTTGTCCATCTTTCCCATGTCGATCCTGAACTTGACCATTCCGAATATGTCAACATACTCGTCGAAGTCCCAAACCTTCCTCACGACGTCCTTCTCCCCGGTCGTCGGGACGTCCGCCTGCTCGATCCCTGCCCCTCCGAATCCCTTTATTCCTTCGAGAAGGTGTTCCTCGTCGGAACTGACGAATGTGATGGCCTTTCCCTCCTTTCCGGCCCTGCCTGTCCGTCCGATCCGGTGGACATACCATTCCGGACTTTCAGGTATGTCGTAGTTGATGACCAGTGTCACGTCCTCGATGTCCAAGCCCCTCGCCGCGACATCGGTTGCGATGAGCACCTTCACCTTGCCCTTGCGAAAATCGGTCAGGACTCTCTCCCTTTGAGCCTGAGAGAGATCGCCGTGCAGTGCCTCGGCCGGATAGCCGTAGGATTTCAGCCTCTGTTCTAGAATGTCGACCATCCGCTTCGTCGAGCAGAAGACTATGGCCTTCGGCTTCTCCTTGTCGAGGACTCTGCAGAGTGCCCATATCTTGTTCTTCCTGCCGACTTTGAAGTATATCTGCTTGGTGGACGGGAGGACAAGCTCCTCCTCGCTGATGATGACCATTTCCGGATTCTTCATATGGTCTGCGCCGAGTCTTCTGACGCCCTCGGGAATCGTCGCGGAGAACAGGTAGGTGTTCCTGTCCTTCGGTATCTGTCTGATGATGTATTCAATGTCCTCGATGAAACCCATGTCCAGCATTCGGTCCGCCTCGTCCAGTACCAGAAAGCGGATGCCACTCAGGTCGAGAGTCCTTCGCTTAATGTGGTCTATGACTCTTCCAGGAGTGCCTGACACGATGTCGACACCCTTCTTCAGAGCCTCGAACTGAACCGATATCGCCTGTCCGCCATACACTGGAATCGTCTTGACGTCCAGGTGTCCCCCCAACTTCTTGGTCTCTTCGGAGACCTGGATCGCCAGTTCACGGGTCGGAACGAGCACCAGCGCACTCGGTTTCATTCCGTGACGTATCTTCTGAAGAATGGGGATCGCGAACGCGGCGGTCTTCCCGGTCCCGGTTTGAGCCTGGGCTATCACATCTCTCCCCTGCGCGATCAATGGTATCGCTGCCAGTTGCACAGGCGTAGGTTCGGTGAACCCCATTTCCTCGATAGACCGCATTATTCCGGGGTCAATCCCAAGTGATTCGAAACTATCGCTCATGATCTATCACGCTAACGAGAAGTCCGATAACACTTGTGTTCTATAACCTTTGCCTTTGTCTGAGGTGTCAGTGAATCCTCCAACTGGACACGAAGATGAAACAAAGTTTATATGAAGCAAGGACGTTCAGAGTGGCATATTCATGCGGGCGTAGTGTAGACTGGTTATCACTTAAGCTTGCCAAGCTTAAAACTCGGGTTCAAATCCCGACGCCCGCACCACTAAGCATAGCCAGTCACCTCATTCTTGAAATCAATTTTAGGGGTTTTTGCACCTGGGTGGCTGTTTCCTTGCATCCAGATAGTCTGAGCCTCCCTTATCGCAGTCTCCGGCCTCTTACGACAATAATACGTCTCTGTGGTCTTCGTGGTCTTATGTCCCATGAGAATTGAGACAGCATCGAGGTTCAATCCCTCATCGATAGCCTTCTGCCCGTATGTCCTTCTGCACGT
>JAJRAH010000031.1 GCA_028679985.1 Methanomassiliicoccales archaeon | reverse complement strand
TGGCTCGGATCGATAGCGAGCGCCCTTCCTCTGACCTACGTAGGAAATGCGCTTCGGGATTCGATGGTATATGACAATCTCGCCTCGGCAACGAGCGACATGCTTGTCGTCGCGGGTTTCACCATAGTGCTGTTCATCGCAGGCATCCTGTCCTCGAAATGGAAAACCGAGTGATATTGACAAACTCTTTCCTTCATTCCATTTTCCTCCAGCTATGGCTCTCGACTCGTGGATTCCTTACCGACAAAACCGGACCAAACCGATCTACTTCCATCTGACGAGTATCTCTTCGCGTCGGAAGACTTTTAGGCTCAGGTAGACCACACCTGCGTCGACAAGAGCGATCAGTAATACGAACGCTGACATGTTGAGGAGGTCAAGGGTGATGAAGCCGGCTATGACGATTATGAAGAAGGCGACTAGAGGCAGGACGATGAGACTGCCGATCTGCTGGGATGCCCTCACGTCGTTGACCTTCGAAGAAATCAGGACGTTCGCAGAGATGCTTAGGAGGCAGAATAGAGGGGCGAGGATGAATGCACCGATGACCCAGATGAGGTTCGGCAGAGGATAGTATCCGATGGCTGGTTCGACGATCACATCGACGAGTATCATGAACGGTGCGAGGCTGAGCCATGCGGCGCCCATGCTGGGCAGGAATATGGATAGGGATTTGCCCGCCAGAAGCTCCATGTCCGTGGTGGGAGTTGCCAGCAACGGCTCAAGGCTTTTGTTCAGTTTCTCGCCGACGAAGCTATACGAAGCGATGATCGTCGGAATCATCGCCGGAATCAGAATGAAGAATGTGAGAAGCGAGTTAATGAACACGCCCAGCATGACCATTCCTTCACTCGTTTCGCCGATGACAACGCAGTCGCTGAGGACTGTGTTGATCCTAGGACTGCGTTCGAGATTGCTGTGCACCACGTAGGAACTGCTGATGGTCGTGTTGAATATCGACGAATCCTTGACAAGAGAGTCCGACAGAGAGCAGTTGTTGAAGATGCACCCTCTAGCGAGAACGCTCGTCAGGTTGCAGTCAAAGAGCATCGTGTTGGAAAGCGTCGCGTTCTGGATGTCGATGTCTGTTGCATAGTATGTTATGTTCAAGTGAAGTGGCAGCGGAGTACCCTGCGGCTCCCCGGCGACCATGGTGAGAGGAACAAGATACGCGATCGGCATAACGAACGCGATGACCAGAGGCATCAGAACCAGAGAGAAGATGATGTACCTGTTCGTCCTGAACTCGGACATGTCCTTCCTTGCGACGATCCAGACCTTGTCAAGCCTCATTTCGGACCCCCGATCAGCCTAAGGTAGATGTCCTCGAGGCCATGCTTGAGCTCGTTGACGTACTCTATCTGGGCACCTTTGTCGACGAGAGCCTTCACGATTAAGGGATTGTCCCTGTCCGGATTCTCAAGCTCTACCAGAAGCTTTCCCTCAATCTCCTTAACTCTACTCACGGATGGAATCGCTTCCACAGCGCGGACCATTTCAGCGGTAACGAGGGGAAGTCGCACGACGGTCGTCTTTCCCCAGAACTTGCCAGACAATTCCTCGGGGGAACCGATTGCCAGCAGCACCCGCTGTATGACCCCGATGCGGTCGCACAGCTTCTCCGCCTCGTCGAGATTGTGAGTGTTGAGGAAGATGGTTATTCCCTCTTTCTTCAGATCCATGAGGTAGTTGCGAACGGTCATCGATGCCTGGGGATCGAGGCCGGACGTAGGCTCATCCAGAAACAGGACAGAGGGCTCATGCACAAGCGCTCTGGCGATTGCGATCTTCTGCTTCATGCCTTTCGAGAACTTCGCGACGGGATCATCCCTTCTATCCCATACAGCAAGGGCGGTGAGAAGGTCCTTGATCCTCCTCTCCCTTTCTTCCCTCGAAATGCCGTAGAGCTGAGCGAAGAAATCGAGGTTCCTGTAGGCACTGAGCGATTCGTAAAGACCTGGTGTCTCCGGCAGGAGACCGATCATCCCCCTGATCTTGAGTCTATCTTTGGGATTGGCAATGTCAAGGCCGTTGACGAACGCCGATCCCCTCGTCGGGTTTACGAGGCAGCAGAGCATCCGCACGGTCGTTGTCTTTCCCGCCCCGTTCGGGCCGATGAACCCGAAGACCTCGCCCTCCTTGACCGTCATTGTGAGGTTCTCGACTGCGACTACATCCTTGAACTCCCTCGTCAGCTCGACTGTCTCGATCACCAGGGCCAACCGTCCATGATAGCAGGTCTCGGGTATCCTTCCAATCCACAACAGGCCGCTTCCCGGACCATACTTTTTTTTGTCAGATGAATAGACAAGCACCGTGAAGAACGTTCCTGCCATGATTCATCGCTAACGAATGCACACGCGCCGAATCACTCAGATTGCGATGTACTGATGTTGCTGTGAAAGCCAGAGGTGTTGCCGGAGTCATTGAATTCGTTTCGGATCGTCTCGGATGGCCTAGCTCCGTCCGCGACGATGGTCGAAGTGGCAATGTTGAACTTCCGGTGACATAGGATCATCAGGAGCGCGAAAGTGGACGCATGGATACCGGCCGAAGTGTCCGTCGGCTCCGTCAAGATGATGTCGGGTCTGCTCACGACCACCACAGGTAGTCTTATAAAGGAAAAGCTCCCTAAAGCTGTCCAAAATAGGAAATGGACGCTGGAGGGTTGGCTTTGGCTGAAACAAAAGGGAAATGGTTCAACTATATGCTGGACAGGAACCAAGACTGGTTGTTGAAGGAGCTTGTGAAACCTGGAGAAAAGGTTCTGCATGCGATTACAGATTGCAGAATAAAGGACATCTCTCCTGGTAAGAGTCAGAGGTCGCCGGTGGGCGTGTTTGTCGCCACGGACAAGAGAGTCATCTTCTGCATACCAAAGATTTCCGGGGAATCTCATGTAGAAGAGTTCTCATACGATCAGATAACCTCCATAGGACTGTGCAGAACACCGTATTGGAGTGGATGCGTTGATTTTACTGCAGGGCCGGTCAAGAAGACCGCATTCTGGATAAACCCAAAATCAAACGCAGAGGAAATGGTAAGAATCATACGTGATCAAGTCAAGATGCTGAAGGACAAGGCTTGAATTCGAATGAGGTAGACGGGTAGTAGTAATATGAATTCATGGTGACCCGCGTCCATGAGCACTTCAGAGACTGACAAGTCGGCTGCCTCGGCAGACTGCAGCCGCTTATGAACGCGCTCATCCGTCTCTTCGGCGTCTCAGGCAATTGCGGTCGTTGAAGGAGTCGTGGAACCTCCATTTCCTCACCTTCATGACCCCGAACCACTGCACGATCACATCTCTCTCGCCGAAACTCCTGTGAACTCGCACGAAATCCAGTCGCTCCAGCGATCATATGTATCTGGATCCATTGTCGACCGAAACGACCGGCTTGCTCCCTCGGGATTTCAGGACTCTTTTCAACATCCACATCTAGTCGAGGTTCGTTCTGCAGATTGAAATCAGAGAAAACAGGGCATTCTTCGTGGCGACATCGTTCGCCGCCTGATCAACTCATGACCCTTCTCACGGACGATCGAAAGACCCGCTCGTCCCCTCTAGAGAGTCCGAGATAGAAGGATGATCGCTTGAGCGTTAAGACATCTTTTGCCTTCCTTCGCTCAGCGACAGTCCTCCACGTCGAATCAGATGTATGGCA
>JAJRAH010000177.1 GCA_028679985.1 Methanomassiliicoccales archaeon | reverse complement strand
TTCTATCCTCTCGATCTTGCGCAGAAGAGGGGTGAATGGCTCAGGTACTACGCGGGGTACTTCAAGACTGTGGAGATAAACAGCACTTTCTACCGCCCACCAAGCGAGTTCCTCGTAAACTCTTGGATAAAAAAGGCGTCCGACTTCGAAGACTTCGAGTTCTCAGTGAAGCTGCCGCAGCTCGTCACGCACGATTCGATCGTGAAAGGCGATGTGAAGCGTGCAGCCGCCCAGGCAGAGTCCTTCGAGAAGATATGCGTCGATCGACTTGCTGAGGAGAATCTCCTAGGCAGCGTGCTCATCCAGCTCTCGCCGTACTTCAAGAACGAAGGAAACGCGATGGACGACCTCACCATGCTGTTCGACGTCATCTCGTGCGACAAGTACCCATACGCCGTCGAATTCCGCCACAGATCTTGGCTCGATGACTCCGATAGGGAGGTAGTACCCGAGGCTCTGGACCTCCTCAGGAAGCACAATGTGGCGAAAGTAGTCGTGGATGGTCCGGGGTTTCCTGTCACTTCCGGTAACACCGCGAATCATTCTTACATACGATTCCACGGCAGGAACTACGATATTTGGTATTCCGACGAGAAAGAAGACGACTACAGGATCAATCGATATGATTACCTATATTCGGAGGAGCAACTGAAGCCCTGGGTCGGGAGGATAAGGGGGGCGGAGGAAAGCTCGCAGAAGGTCAGGGTGTATTTCAACAACCACGGAAGGTCCAAAGCGGTCAAGAACGCTTTCCAGATGATGGACTTGCTATCGATCCCCCATCGCGAGAAGGATGTCCAGTTGCAGGACCAGATGACCCTGGGCAGTTTCAGTGCTTCCGCGACGGAAACGAAAGTGGTGGAAGAAAACGCAAACCTTCAAATCCCTAGACAAAATAGCCGGGGGGCAAATACGAATCATTGACGGTGTCATAAGATGAAGTCGTTGTTTGAACCGGATTCCATTGCTGTCGTCGGCGCTGCTAGAGATGAGGGGAAGGTGGGTCACGCCGTCATGAAGAACTTGGTCGGATCTGGATTCAAGGGAAAGGTATTCCCCGTGAATCCGAAAGCCACCGAGATTCTTGGTCTGAAGTGCTATCCCACCTTGACAAGCATCCCCGAGCACATCGATATGGCCATCATAGTCATTCCCGCCGCCTATGTTCCAAAGGTCATCGAGGAGGCTGGGCAGAAGGGAGTGAAGTCTGCCATCATAATCACTTCGGGATTCAAGGAGGCTGGCAAAGAGGGAGCCGAACTGGAACGGAGCATTGGCGAAATCGCGAAGAAGTTCGGCATGAACATTCTGGGACCGAATTGCCTCGGGCTCATAAACACCAATCACAGGATGAATGCCACTTTCACCAGAAATTACCCATCGGAAGGACCGGTCGCGATAACCTCTCAGTCGGGAGCGGTAGGTACCACTTTGCTGGACTGGGCATCCGAGGTCAAGATAGGTTTCTCGAAGTTTGTCAGCGTCGGAAACAAGGTCGATATCGACGAGGCGGATCTGATCGACTATCTCAGAGACGATGACAACACGAAGGTCATAGGGATGTATGTGGAAGGCACCAACAGAGGCACTGAATTCATGCGGGCCGCATTCCAGACATCTAAGGCGAAACCAATCATCGCTCTGAAGGCGGGAAGGACGAGCTCTGGGGCGAAGGCCGCCTCTTCACACACCGGTGCGCTGTCCGGAAGCGACAAAGTGTACGATGCTGCGATGGATCAGTCTGGAATTATTAGGGTCAAGACGATCGACGAGCTCTTTGACTTGTTGCTCGTCTTCGCCGATATGCCGTTGCCGAAGGAAGATGGAGTGGCAATTGTAACGAATGCTGGCGGCCTTGGAGTCATGGCGGCCGATGCGGCATCGGATCACGGTCTCACATTGGCATCGTTCCGGTCCGAAACGATAGAGAAGTTGAAGAGCATGCTCCCGGAGCAGTGCAATTTCTACAACCCGGTCGACGTCCTGGGAGATGCTGACGCGAAACGTTACGAGTTCGCGATAAGAACGCTTATGGAGGACGAGAACGTTTCCTGCGTTGCTGTCATGCTGGCTCCGACCGATCTTGTGGACATACCCTCGACGGCGAACCTTCTTGCGTCATTCGCCGGCAAAGTGAAGATACCGATCGTCACGGCATTCGTCGGCGGCAGAGATTGCAGCCAAGGTGTCGATATACTGAGGGCCGCGGGCATCCCGAACTACGAATCGCCCGACAGAGCAATGAGAGCCCTGAGCGGAATGGTCCAGTACGTGAGAATGAACGCGAGAAGGGACGAGGCACCGCCGATGGTCGTCGAAGGCGACAAGGAGCGCGTCCGAAGATTGCTGGATAAGATCAGGGCGGAGGGTAGGGTCGGTCTCAGCGAAGACGAGGGCAAGGAGATTCTCAAGGCATACGGAGTTCCGGTTCCGATAGAGATTGTGGCGAAGGATGTGAAGGAGGCGGTGGAGGCCGCCGATCGCATCGGCTACCCGATCGTCATGAAGGTCGTCTCTCCGGATATCGCCCACAAGACCGATGTCGGCGGTGTGGCCGTCGGTGTTGCGAATGCTGAGGAGGTCAAGAAGCAGTTCAACCTCATCGTCAGCAGGAGCAAGAACAAGATGCCGGACGCGAGGATCGACGGCGTCGTGATCTGTCAGATGATTAGCGGAAGGGAGGTCCTCATCGGTATGGTCCGCGATCCTCAGTTCGGCCCAGTCATCACGTTCGGCTTGGGCGGGATATTCGTGGAGATCATGAAGGACGTCACGCAGAGGATCGCTCCTCTGACGGAGACTCAGGTGACGAAGATGATATCCTCGATAAAAGCGTTCCCGATACTGTCGGGTGCGAGAGGAAGGAAGCCAGCCGACATCAAGTCATTGAAGAATGTCATATACAGGGTCTCTCAGATCTCTCTCGATTTTCCGGAGATATCTGAGTTCGAGATCAACCCTGTCATAGTCAGAGATGAGGGGAAGGGATGTGGCGCAGTCGATGCGCTCGTTACGATAAGGAGGGAGAACAAATGAAATCGTTGTATCTGGGATCGGTTGTAGAGAAAGCGGGGAAATCGATGGTTGCTCTTGGTATGGC
>JAJRAH010000176.1 GCA_028679985.1 Methanomassiliicoccales archaeon | reverse complement strand
GCTGGAATCACTTTGCATATCATTGTGGAAAGAGGATTTGACGAGCATCACATCGTCGAGGCTGGCTTCAAGGCGCTCGGGATATCGCTCAGGAAGGCGGTCGTCCCTCGAACGGATCTGCTGAGCACGAAGGACAAGCCGAAGGTGAGGAGGGAATAGCCCTGCTGGCGAAAAGGATCATTCCCTGCCTTGACGTGACCGAGGGGAAAGTGGTGAAGGGTGTCAAGTTCCAGAACCTTCAGGGCGTCGGCTATCCGCCTGACATGGCGGCCGAGTATGAGAGGCAGGGGGCCGATGAGATAGTGTTCCTTGACATCTCTGCGAGTGTCGAGGGAAGGAAGACGCTCCTGGACGTTGTCAAGAAGACGGCCGAGAGGCTGTTCGTCCCGCTGACCGTCGGAGGTGGCATCGCCGGAAGAAAGGACATGCGGGATGCGCTCAATGCGGGCGCGGACAAGGTTTCGATCAACACTGTGGCAGTGCTGCACCCGGAGACGATATCCGAATGCGCCGAGGACTTCGGCAGGCAGTGCGTCGTCGTGGCGATCGACGCGAAGAAATACCGCGACTCATGGATCGTCTACACGCACGGCGGAAGGAGGAAGACCGCCCTGGATGCCGTCGAATGGGCGGTCAGAGCGGAGAGCCTCGGCGCAGGGGAGATACTCCTGACAAGCATGGACGCCGATGGCACCCAGGATGGCTACGATTTGAAGCTCACCTCCGCAATCGCCGACGCCGTGAACATCCCGGTGATAGCGTCGGGAGGATGCGGAAAGCTCGAGCACATCTACGAGGTCTTCGAGCAGACGAATGCGGAGGCGGCGCTCGCGGCCTCGATATTCCATTACGGGCAGTACACTGTCGGAGACGTCAAGAATTACCTTCGCGAGAGGGGGGTGAGAGTGAGATGACGCTGCCTCTCAAGTTCGACAAGGATGGTCTGATCCCAGTCATCGTCCAAGATGCACGGACGAACGAAGTGCTGATGATGGCCTACGCCAATGAAGAGGCGTACAACAAGATGCTCGAAACCGGCAGGACGCACTTTTGGAGCAGGTCTCGGAGAAAGCTCTGGATGAAGGGCGAGAGCTCCGGGAACGTGCAAGACATCGTATCTATACAGCTCGATTGCGATTCAGACACCCTTCTGGTCAGGGCCAACCAAACTGGGAACGCATGCCACCTCGACAGACCTACATGCTTCGAGGACATCCTATACGGCGACATCTCCGGCACTGCGGCGATAATCCCAGAGCTCAAGAGAGTGATCGCGGATCGGAAGAAGAACCCGAAGGAAGGGAGTTACACATGCAAGCTCCTCCAGGATGAGGACAAGCTGCTGAAGAAGGTGGTGGAGGAGGCGGCGGAAGTGGTGATCTCCGCAAAGGGCGAGGACAGAGATGCTCAAGCGTGGGAAGTCGCGGACCTCATCTATCATCTGATGGTCCTGATGGAGCACCTGGACCTGGATCCTGAGGAAGTGTTCAGACAATTGTCGGAGAGGAGAAAATGAGAATCGACCTCCACACCCACACCCTGCTGAGCGATGGCGATTTGCTTCCGATCGAGCTTGCACGTAGAGCGGTCGCTAAAGGACATCAAGGAATCGCGTTCACAGATCATGTTTCACTTTCCACCATCGAAAGGGTCATTAGGGAAGCCTCGAGGGACTGCGAGCTGGCAAAGGAATGGGGCATAGAAGCTATCCTGGGGGTGGAGATAACCCACGTCCCGGTCTCGAAGATCGACGCGGTCGTCGCCGAAGCAAGGAGGCTGGGGGCGGAGCTGATAGTCATTCACGGAGAGACAACCAGCGAGCCGGTCGAGAAGGGGACGAACAGAGTTGCGGTCAGCAACCCGGACGTGGACATTCTGGCTCATCCAGGATTCATAACGCTCGACGAAGCGCAGGCGGCGAAGGACAACGACATCGTCCTCGAGATCACGTCCCGGGCCGCACACTCAGCCACGAATGGGCATGTCGCGAGGCTGGCGATGGAAGTCGGGGCAAGAATGGTTGTGAACACAGACACGCACGTGCCAGAGGATCTCATGACCGAGCAAGAGGCGATTCTCAGGGCGATGGCCGCAGGCCTCGCCAAATTCGAGGCGGAGAAGGCGGTCAGAAAGACGCCGCTCGAGATAGTGAGGAGGATTCGCGGTAGATGAAGGTCCTGAAATTCGGCGGCAGCTCCCTGAAGGATGCTAGCTCAATGTTGTTGGTCGGGAAGATCGTCGGAGCCGACCCCGAGCCGAAAGTGGTCGTGGTGAGCGCCGTCCAGGGAATTACCGACTCGATAGTGACCTTCGTCTCCGAGCCGAAGAAGGATGAAGAGGTCCAGCATTTCATAGAGAAGCTCAGGGACACGCACATCTCAATTCTCGGCGGGATTTCGAAGGACATGGAAACTAAGCAGCAGGCGATAACCCGCTTGATAGAGCGCCTCGCCAAGCTCGAGAAGGTGCTGTATGGCATTTCATATCTCGAGGAACTCACTCCGAGAACCATGGACCTGGTCCAGAGCTTCGGAGAGAGACTGTCCGTCATTCTCACAGCGGCGATGCTGCAGGACCTGGGCGTCAATGCCGTCCCGGTCGATGCGGACGAGCTAGGCTTAATCACCGAAGGGACCTACGGAAACGCGACGGCCGACCTCAAAGAAACGAAGAGAAACATCCAGCCGAAGATCAGGGTCATGTTCGAGCGGCAGGAGACGCCAGTGGTGACGGGCTTCTTCGGAAAGACCCCTCAGGGACATGTGGCCGTGTTCGGAAGGAACGGCAGCGACTACAGCGCGAGCGTCATCGCGAACGCCATCGATGCGAGAGTCCTGGAGATCTGGAAGGACGTGGACGGGTTCATGAGCGTCGACCCGAAGATCGTCAAGGAGGCGGTGACGATCGAGAACCTCTCATACGACGAGGCGGCGGAGCTCTCCTACTTCGGCGCCAAGGTCCTGCACCCCAGGACCGTGGAACCGGCGAGGGAGAAAAGCATCGTCATTAAAGTCAAGAACGTCTTCGAGCCGGAGAAGGAGGGGACAGTGATCGAGCCGAGCGGCGTGGAGATGGGTGGAACGATAAAGAGCATCTCCTGCATGAAGAACCTCGCGATCGTCAAGGCGTATGGTGCCGGCGCGGGATACAAGACTGGAGTGATGTACGAGATCTCTCAGAGGCTGAGCGATGCCGGCGTGAATATCTACTCGGCGGCGACGTCTCAAACTTGTGTCGCGTTGCTGATCGAGAAGAAGTACCTCGCGACCGCGAAGAAGGTCCTGGCCGATTTGAAGAAGGGCGTCATCGACAGGATAGAGACCGTCGACGACATCGCCCTATTATGTGTCGTCGGAGAGGGACTCGGATATCGGAAGGGGATCGCAGCTAGAGTCTTCACGGCAGTCTCGAAGGAAGGCGTCAGCGTCGGGATGATATCCGCCGGAGCGTCCATGGTCGCCTGCCATTTCACGGTCGATTCGAAGGACCTCGAAAGGACGACAAGAGCTATACATTCGGAATTCTTCGGGGTTAAGCAATGAACAGCGCCGGCACGGAGCGTAGGGTAGCGTTCCAGGGGATTCACGGAGCGTACAGTGAGGACGCCGTGTACAAGTTCTTCGGAGAAGGCATCAGGACCCTCCCTTGCGCTGAGTTCGAGGACGTGTTCGCCAGCGTTAACAAGGGGGACGCGAGCCACGGAGTCGTGCCGGTCGAGAACTCCCTCGAAGGGAGCGTCGCGAGGGTGAACGACCTATTGCTCGAGCACGACCTTACGGTTGTTGGCGAGATCATCATCTTCGTGAAGCATTGCCTAATAGGGCATCCAGATGTTGAGATCGAGGACATAACGAGAGTGTACAGTCACCCACAAGCGCTGGGACAGAGTCGGACTTTCCTTTCGAGATATCCCCAATGGGAGAAGGTGCCGTCGTACGATACGGCGGGCAGCGTCAAGATCATTAAGGAACGAGGAGACAAGAGTGAGGCGGCGATAGCCTCTGCGAGGACCGCGAAGGAATACGGGATGAAGATACTCAAGGAGGGAATCCAGAATTCCCACCAGAATTACACGCGGTTCTTCGTCATCGAGAAGACCGCGTCCATCAATCCACGAGGCGACAAGACTTCGCTCGTCTTCGCCACGAAGAACGTGGCCGGGGCATTGTACGCCTGCCTCGGCGTCTTCGCCGAACACAGCGTCAACCTGACGAAGCTTGAATCCAGGCCGAGAAGGGATAGGGCATGGGAGTACGTGTTCTACGTCGATATCGACGGGCATCTCGACCACCCCAACGTGAGCGGCGCCATCACGGACCTTGTCAGGAGGGCGTCCTTCGTCAAGATACTCGGATCTTATAGAAGGGCGGAGCTGCCCTCCGAGCAGGAATGACTAGGCAAACGAGTCGATGGCGGCGGAGATGTTCTCCAGGCCCTTTCTCAGATCCCTGGCGCTGCAGCTGAAAGTCACCCTTATGTGATTCTCGATGCCGAAGTATCGGCCGGGACAGACTGAAGTCGAGAACTGGTCCATCAGAACCTCCCCTAAGCGCAGATCGTCCACGCCTTTCGGAAGGGATAGAAGCACCATCAGGCCTCCGTCCGGGAGACGACATCGGACTCTATGCTCCTCCTCGAGCCATTCTCTGAGGATCTTGACATTCACGCTTGCAAGACGAAGCATTCTCTCCCGGAACCATTCCCTCTTCTTCAGCGCCTCGATCGCTATCGCCGCGGACCGAGTCGGCAAGCGATAGATGCTGTACAATCGCAGCAAGTCGACCTTCCTGCAGATCTCTTCCGGACCCGCCAGCCAACCCACCCTGAGATCTCCGAGCCCGTAGAGTTTCGTCAGGCCCGAGACCGAGACGCCGTTGTCTCCCAATGCGCAGACCGGGCTCGAGGGGGTGGTGTATTGCATCATCCTGTAGATCTCGTCGCAGAGTACCATAGTGCCTTTCTCGTCCGCGGCCTCAAGGATGCCCTTGAGCTCGGGATCGGAAAGCGAGGCGGCACTCGGGTTGTGGAGGTTCGTGAGAGCGATGACCTTGGCACCCTTCTTCAACAGGCGATCGATTTCTGTCATCTTTGGCTTGAAATCGTTAGATGCGATCCTCTCGAGAGTCTCGACCTTGCATACCGACTCTGTGATGCTCCTGATCGGCATGTACGTGGGATTCTCGACGATGGCGCAGTCCTTCGGCCCAAGATAGGAGCTCAGGAAAAGGAAGTTGGCGTTCTGGGCGCCCGAGGTCAGGGCGATCCGCTCCCTCTCGATCCCATATACGGAGGACAGCGTCTCCGCGAGCCGTTCCTCGACCTCGATCTCGTCGAGCGACGACGGAGGTTCTATCTCAGGCGCGAACCCGTCTTCGTACGGTGTGGGACATCCGCTGTGATCCATCACTATCTTGGCGCCCTTGCACCTCAGAAGCCATATCTCAAGATCAAAAGGCGAGAGTTCCAGACTACCGCCTTCTGAAGATCTCTCCTGGCATTCTGAACTCCCCGCCCCAATAGAGCATGCCCTTGTCGCGCGTATAGCCCTCTACAGCCTCAACGTGGACGACCTCTCCGAAGAACCAGGTCCGGTCGCCCATCTCAAGAGCCTTTGACTTCTTGCACTCGAAATTGACCAGGCATTCGCTTATGACGGGAGATCTTATCTTCTTCCCGGGCACGGCAGTAAGACCCGTCTCCTTGAACTTGTCCGTGTCCTTCCCCGATTTCGTCCCGCAGTACAGCACCTGCTCCACGAGCTCCTTCCCGGGTATGTTGACGGAGAAATCGGCGAGATTGTGCAGCATCTTATAACTGTGACGCGACGGATGCACTCCAATCCCCAGGATGAGGGGATTGAACGAGAATAATTGCACGAGACCAACTGTGAAGACGTTCTTCTCCCCTTCTCCCATCGCAACCAGGACCACCGGAAATGCCGGAAAAGTCTTGGACGCATCGCCCGAAGAAATCTCGATTTTCGACGCCATTCTAAGCACCACTGTGATCAATGTGGTATAGAATTGAAAAACCCTTGCATCAGTCAGGAGGCCTATCCGGGGAAGCACATGGAGGGCATCGAGTAACGAAGCAAGTCTATATCTTGAGAAGCGATTACTCAAACTGGGTCCGAGCATGAAAGGAGTCGCCAAAGCAAGGATAGCGGTCATCGGCGGAACCGGGGTGTATGACACTGAGAAGATGGAGGTCAAGG
>JAJRAH010000175.1 GCA_028679985.1 Methanomassiliicoccales archaeon | reverse complement strand
CTCCAATCCTTCTGGTGGTTCTGTCGGCAGACGGGGAGAGACGAGATTCTAAATACTTCCTTGTTTGAGCGCTTCCCTGTCCTACCTTGGGGGTGAGAACCTGATCTTCATCAGCTTGATCTAGCTAAGGAGGAAACCGACAACGGAAGATGTCGTTAGGAGAAACAAAGCCATCGAGATGGTGGCTAAGGAAGGCATCAAGGTCCGCGAGATGTGCATGACGCTCGGTCGATATGACTCTCTCTGGATATTTGAAGCTCCAGATGAGAAAGCTGCAATGAAAGTCGCCATGGCTGGAACAGACTTGGCCACGTTCGAAACTCTCGTGGCGATTCCGAGAGATGAAGCAATGAAGTTCTTCGAATGAAACCTCTTTCACTCTCTTCTTGGTCAAATCCGGAAGAACAATGTCGTTGACAATTGGGGTGAGGGGACTCCTCCTACCTCACAACATTCCTGACGGTTCTGACCGTAGGCGGGGGCAGTACCGAGTTCAGAGGCTTTCGTCTAGGAAAAGTCTTATGGGTGCTCTCCCGAATAAGAACAGCGGGCGGAGGGGGCCGAATGAAAGTGCTTGTTGCGTACATGTCGCAGACTGGTAACACCAAGAAGGTTGCCGAGGCCATATACGATGAGATAACTTGTGAGAAGGAGATCAAGCCGATTAAGGAAGTGCAGGACATCGGTGCTTATGATCTCTCGTTCCTCGGCTTCCCGACGCATGGGTCTGGACCAGACAAGAAGGCTAGGGAATTCCTCGGGAGACATTGCAAGGACGGTAGGAAGGTCGCGCTGTTCGTGACGCACGGTGCCGCTGAGCATGTGCCGGATGTCCCGGAGTGGATGGCGAATTTCAGAGGAGCGGTTGCTGGTGCGAACATCGTAGGCTTCTTCGATTGCCAGGGAGAGATCTCCAAGGGTGCGAAGTTCGTAATGAGAATTCATCCCGATGAGAAGGTACGGGGTTGGGCGAAGGTCGAGACAAGCAAGGGCCAGCCCGACGAGGCGCGACTCGAAAAAGCCCGTGCGTTCGCGAGAGACACTCTGAACCGCATCGTCTAGTCCGCCCGAGTACAAGAACAGACCTGACGACATTGACGCTTCTGACGGCAGACGAAAAGGAAGCATGTCAAAACGAAGAAATGGAAGAGGTTTCTGCTCACTTCTTCAGAGCCATTTGGATAGCTTCCTGCGCCTCGATCGCCGGCAGCAGCTCATAACACTTGAAGAAGCCCGGCATCGCCTGAACCCAAGACATCCAACTCTTGAACGCTGCCTTCGCGTCCTTCGCCTCGAGTATCGTTATGCCTTTTCCCCCAGGACAGATGAGCCAAGAAACGACCTCGACGCCTTCAGGCGGGAACTTGTCTTTCTGCATGAGGTCCGCAGCGAGCTTGGCGACTTTGTCTGGTGCGATGTCTCCCAAGTGCCAGAATGCTATGAATAGCATTCGGTTTCACCTCCTTAGTGAATGGAATGGCATTTGTCCATACATGAGCTTTTTCAGATAGGTGTCAGATGTGCTCTCGGGCGGAGTCCTCTGCGGTCCAGAACTCGGAGTGCGAAGCCGGCCGGAGCCGACTACTCTGTGTCGGCCCCGGCTCATATCCCGAGCCTTGCGGAGAAGTGAAGAAGGATTACCAGGTGGGGACTTGGGTTTCCTCCCCCCTTTAGAAGGAACTAAGTCACTGATCTCGGGACGGCTTTGCAGCTTGGATACTCGCAGCTCGGTATATAATGCTATTCTTTAACATGGGTAATCGTTCCTTGCATCTCATTCACTCCTTCTGAGCGAACGAGAGCCAGGAAAGGTCGGCATGATTGGTCTGCAGATCGCAAGAGCACGTCCATGATGGGACGTCTCTATGATTTGCGGTGTTTCCCATTTTTGGTTCTCTTTCGTTTCCTGGCCGAACTTGAGCTTTTCTTCTTCGTCGAGTAGTAGTCGCTCACCTTGTCCTCCAGAGTGAATTGGTCGTAATACATCGTGTGATACATTCCTCCCCAGCGGTCGGCATGATCCGCGAGGAACAGCGCCTCCGCGATTTCTTCGCCGGTCGCCCCTGCTTTCATGGCGAGCTTGATCGACATCCGGAGCGAGGAAGAGGATTTCGTCATGAATATGGCCGACAGACTGATCAGTTCCCGGTACTTCTCCGGTATCTTCGATTCCCCGAGCTGATATTCCTTGAGGTAAGGCCAGAACCTTATGAGCGTTCCCGGCGACACTCTCTTGAGGCACCTGGGAACGATTCCGATAGACGCCTCGATGTCGGCAAGCGTTTGCTCATATACTCCCACAGTTGCACCCCCGTCTGAATCTCTTCGAAAGGACGTATTAATCCTTTGTCATATTCATTGTTGGTTCTCCGATGCAACTGGAGATTCTCTACGAAGAACGAAGGAGACTTCACGATCCTCTGTAGGTCTCGACAGTCTTCTCGCGGATCTCATTGCGTTTCTTGATGCATAGGATCATGGTCAGTCGATAGATCCTACGTCCTTATTCTCCCAGCGCCAATCCATGCGAGACAGCATCGCAAATGCGACGGCAGAGACCAGAAGGACCGCTCCAGCAAGAGTCCACGCGACGGGAATCGACGCAGCATCGGCAAGATACCCGATGATAATCGCCCCGGCCACGCCGCCCAGCTGCAGCATCAGTGAACGGAAGGAGATCAGGGTTGATCTTGCCTTGCTCGGGACCTGGTCGTTG
>JAJRAH010000030.1 GCA_028679985.1 Methanomassiliicoccales archaeon | reverse complement strand
TCAGAGCCTCTTTCTCCATCATCACCCTGAAGCAATCGCTGCCGCCGTCGAACTCCTCCGGGGCAATCTCCTGACCGTCCTGGGTCAGTATCAGATATTTCTCCTCGCCTGCAGGCGGAGGCGCCTTTTCCTCGCCTACGATCTCCCTGGAGAGTTCTGAGAGCGGGTGCCCCTTGCAGCTGATCCTGAACGCTTTGTACCAACCAAATGGAGCTCGCTTCACCTGAGCTCCGGAGTCGAGGAGAATCTCCTCCATCCTTCTCAACGTCTTCTTCCCAGTCTCGGGGTCTGAAAGCTCCGAGCTAAGGTGAGCATACGGGTAAAGGAGGATTCTGGCAGCGCCAACCTTGTCGGCAGTCTCTCTTATGTCCGAGGTAGCTTCCTCGGCAACCTGCTCGACCTTGTTCTCATCCTGTTCTTCCACCGCAATGAAAGCGACCAGAACTTCTTCGAGGTGGCCGGACTTCATATCCTCGCCGATGTCTTCGGCCATCGAGGTGGGCTTCTTGACCTCGTACTCCATGAAATCAGCGTGAATGTAGAGTATCCTCATCGAATCGGCAAGTAACGTTTGTCTGATATAAATAGAATCGGCGAGGTGCCGCTGCTGGATTGGTCAGAGGGAGAAGGTTTATATCACGCGAAGGGATTCGCTCGGAAGTATCCACATGCGTATCATGGACCTGAAGAACAACGTACATGCCGCTTTCAGTATTGCACTGATTGTCCTGATAGCCATTCTGATGATCAGCGCGAGCAGCGTGGTCGTCCTGATGTATCAGGGGGGACAGAGCGAGAAGTCCTCATCCATCAAGACAGCCAAGACGGGAGACCTGGTCAAGGTGGACTACGTCGGAAAGCTCGCCGATGGAAGGGTATTCGACACCTCGCTGTGGAGCGTAGCTTCCAACGGCGCGCTGTACCCCAAATCGCTGAGCTTCACTCTGAGGAATCAGACTGCCTATGAGCCTCTGGAATTCTACGTCGGAAGCGGGGTGATGATAAGGGGCTTCGACCGCGGCGTCATCGGGATGGCCGTCGGGGAGACGAAGGTCCTTACTGTCCTGCCCCAGGACGGATACGGGCAGATGAATCAGAGCAAACTCAAGACGTCATCCTTGGTAGAAACATTGCCAGTTATCGAGAATCTCAACGTTTCGGTCTTCATGAGCGAGTTTTCGGTCACGCCGATGAACGGATTGACCGTCGCGGATCCCTTTTGGGGATGGGACGTGACCGTGCTGGACGTGGATTATGACGCCGATCGCGTTGTCATAATGAACTCTCCCGTTCTCGACGCCTCATATGCTGTCTACGGGGATCCGCAAGGGGAGGCGGAGACGGGTTGGTATGCGGTGGTCGACCAGTATGATTCCTCTGCCAACGGCGGGGCTGGCCTGATAGAGGTCCGGCATCTGCTCTCGTCCGACGATGCGGGATACGTCAAGGGCGTGGACTCCTCCGGCGATGAGTTCATTGTGAAGGAGGTAGATGCCGAATCGAACAAGCTGGTCCTGAACTACAACTCGGAGGTCACTGGTGTCACGCTCTACTTCACCGTGACGCTTGTCTCGATAGGGAGTACGTAGAAAAACCCTGTGGAATCGAGGGATCACTCGGCCTTCATAGCTTGTTCGTATACCTTCTCCATGTCCTCTGCGGCTTTTTCCCAAGTGAACGTCATCGCCCTTGCCCGGGCTGCCTTACCCATCCTGGCGCGCATATCGTCGTCTTCGAGCAACCTCGTTGTCGCGGCCGCGATCGCAGACGGATCCCTAGGCGCGACGAGGAATCCGGCATCGCCGACGACCTCGGGAAGTCCTCCGATGCTTGTAGCAACAACCGGCTTGCCGTGGGACATGGCTTCGGCCGCAGCGATGCCGTACGACTCCCAGATCGAAGGGAAGACGAAGACCTTGCATGATGAAAGCATATCTTGTTTGACTTCCTCAGTCACACGCCCTTTGAAATCGACTCGTTCCGAGACGCCCAATCCTTTGGTCCTCTTCTTCAACCGCTCCATCTCTGGACCGGCTCCGCATATCACGAGTCTGGTATCCAGCTTGGTCATCGCCTCCAAGAGGTAGTCGAGTCCCTTTGTCCTGACGAGTCGACCCACGAAGAGAATGAAGTCCTCCTCTCTCTGAGAACTCGGAGGCAATTCCACTCCGTTCGGCACCGCTGCCAACTTCTCGCGAGGGAATCCGCGCGATGCCAGATCGTCCATTACGAACTTGCTCACGCAGGCTATTCTTTTGAACTCCCCGATATGTCTGGCAAAGAGCATGTCGTTCCATTTGCTGAAGGTCTTGACGATGCCCTCTCCCTCCCCAAACGAGTTATGCCACGTGAACACCTTTGGTCCTTTGAAGCCCAGGATGGCATTCGTGTAAGACCTCGCCCATCTGTAGTGGAAATCCACCACGTCCGGCTCCAGGTCTTCGAGGGCCTTTCGCACTCCCGGAGTGCGGATGTGCGGAGGATTGTATATCCTGAGAATGGATGAATCGAGACGCTTCACCTCGTAGCCGTCGATCTTCTCCTCGGAGGAAGTGCCAGGCAGCCTGCCGGTGAGAACAATGACCTCGTTCCTCCTTGACAGCCTCGTTGAAAGATGATGGATGCGGTGCTCGATGCCCCCTAGGAAAGGATAGTGGAACGGGTTAACTTGGACAATTCTCATTCTTCTTCCTCATCTTCCTCCTGCGTGAAAAGGAGATAACGAAGCTGATAGCGATTATGACGAGGATC
>JAJRAH010000174.1 GCA_028679985.1 Methanomassiliicoccales archaeon | reverse complement strand
GATTCTCTGATATCGTCCGGAATCGTGACCGACGGCATGGTCCCAAAGATCGAGGCCTGTCGTCTCGCAATCCTGAACGGAGTGAAGACGGCACATATGGTCTCGGGAAAGGAACCCCATTCGATACTGAATCAACTGATAGGCGGGGCAAACTGCGGCACGAGGATCACGCTGTAGTAGTCGGCAAATGATCGGCATGGAAGTGCATCGATGAATATTGACGACGTTAAGAAGCTCACTAGCTCTTTTCTCTTTCAGAATTACTCGAGAGAGGAGATATGCTTCGAGAGAGGCGAGGGCGAGTATCTCTACGATTCCGAGGGCAACGCGTACTTGGATCTTGTCGCCGGTATCGCGGTGAACGTCCTCGGTCATTGTCATCCTTCAGTCGTCGACACGGTTTGCGGCCAGGTGAAGAGACTCGTTCACGTTTCGAATCTGTATCAGATAAGGGAACAGGCGGAGCTTGCAGAATCGATAGCTTCCATTACCCCTTCGACGTTAAGTGCTTCCCTTTTCGTGAACAGCGGTGCGGAAGCGAACGAGGCAGCACTGAAGCTTGCGGTCAAGCACACAGGGAGATCGAGATTCGTGGCAGCGAGGAATTCATTCCACGGTCGCACGGCCGCATCCCTCTCCGCCACCGGTCAGCCGAAGTACCATTTGGGCTTCGAGCCTTTGATACTCCCAGCATTCGAGTTCATCGATTACGGGAACTCGGAGCAGTTGAAGAACGCCGTCAATTCGGGGACGGCGGCCGTCATCCTTGAGCCGATTCAAGGCGAGGGAGGTATAATCGTTCCCCCCGCGGACTTCATGAGGACGGCCAGGGATGTCTGCGACGATTCCGGGGCGATGCTCATTCTCGACGAGGTTCAGACAGGACTGGGTAGAACAGGAAAGATGTTCGCTTTCGAGCACTTCGGGATCGTACCGGATGCGATGACGCTCGCGAAAGCCCTCGGCGGGGGATTCCCGATCGGTGCGCTCGTCACATCGAGGGAGATATCGAAGACCTTCGTCCCAGGATCTCACGGCTCGACTTTCGGCGGTAATCCGTTTGTCTCGGCCGTGGCCAAGACGGTCATTTCGACGATCAAAGCAGATCATCTGGTCGAGCGATCCGCCGAGATGGGCCGGAAGTGGATTTCGAAGCTCGGATCGCTTCCTCTTGAGAAGGGACATGTCGACGAGATTAGAGGAAAGGGGCTCATGATCGGCATCGAGATGGGCGACGAGGCTAAGAGACTTCAGAAGTATGCGTTCGCTCAGAGAATCCTGGTGAACGTCTGCGCGGGCAGTGTCGTGCGCCTCGTCCCACCGCTTATCGTTGCAGAGGAATCCATTGACAGATTCAACGATGTCCTCATGTCATTTGTCAGTTCCTCTTCTTGATTAACATTTAATACTTGGCTTGATTATCCTGCACTTCTCATGAAGAAGGAGTCTCCAAAGGAGAGCATCGCTGAGAAGACGCGAACCTACATTGACTCGCATCCGAGCATCAAGGACTGCATAGCGAGGGATCTGATCAATTTCTCATCTCTCGCCCGCCTCATAATGAAGGATACGGGGATAAAGAACGAAGAGGCAGTCATGATCGCCTGCCGTCGTTATGCGATGAGGCTCGGCAAGCACGATCACGAGTCAGAGATTCTGAAGGTCCTCAGCAGCAGCAGATTGGAGGTCAAGACGAAGATATGCATCGTGACGGCGAAGAACGATTGGACCGTGCTGCATCGTCTCGAGACCGTCTTCAGGAAGCTCATTAACGAGAAGGCGATAATGCAGGTGATCCAGGGTGCCCAGGCGATAACGATAATCGCCGACGAGAAACTGAAGGGCGAGGTCGTGGACGCGGTCGGGAAGGAGAACGTTCTCAAGGTCAGACAGGACCTCGTGGAGATATCGGTCAAATCTCCGGAGGTCATCGTGGACACGAGCGGTGTCTATGCGACGTTAGTCTCGAGTCTCGCGGAGGGCGGCCTGAACATCGTCGAGACCGCCAGCTGCTACACCGATACGATCTTCATCGTCAACGAGGAAGACATGATAGAGGCGTACTCGATATTGTCCAAGTGCATCGAGAGCGCCGAGGATGTCCAGGAGAAGGAAGAAGAGTAGTTAGGGATTTCCTAGGGTTCTTGGTTTGTCGTTCCTTTCTCTTGACTCAGAAGGACCGACCAGATCTGACGACAGGCGCATGATTGGACGCTCCGAACATCTCTGAGCACTGTCAATCCATGCCAAGCAATAATAAAATAGGGGCAGCACCATAAAAGGAAATTGCCATTGAAAGAGGTGTTTCTTTGTCGAAGGTTCCTCAGATCAGGGTAGAGCCACCAGGACGGAAGGCCAGAGAGATAATCAAGATTGACGAGAAGTACTTGGCGACATCCACGAAGACTTCTCCGATTGCCGTTGAATCCGCAAGTGGCTCAGTCGTCACCGATGTCGATGGCAACGTCTACCTCGACTTCGCCAGCGGGGTTGGCGTGCTCAATATCGGTCATTGTCATCCTAAGGTAGTCAAGGCCGTGAGGGACCAGGCCGAGAAGGTCATGCACTTTGCTGGTACGGACTTCTACTACGACGTGCAATCGAGACTGGTCAAGAAGCTAAGTGAGATCTGTCCGGGGAAGTATGACAAGAGGGTCTTTCTGAGCAACAGTGGGACCGAGGCGATCGAAGCTGCGATGAAGGTCGCAAGATGGCACACCCAGAGGAAGCAGTTCATATCGTTCATCGGGGCTTTCCACGGAAGGACGATGGGTTCTCTATCGCTCACAGCGAGCAAGCCTGTCCAGAGAAACAGGTACTTCCCCCTCGTTCCGGGCGGTGTCCACATACCGTTCGCGTACTGCTACCGCTGTCCATATCACCTCGAGTATCCATCATGCGGTATATGGTGCGGGAAGATCCTCGAGGAGATTTACTTCGATTCTTTCCTCCCGCCGGAAGAGGTTGCAGCGTTGTTCATGGAACCCGTGCAAGGCGAAGGCGGCTACGTGGTTCCGCCCGTGGAGTTCGTCAAGATCATCAGCAAGACCTGCAAGAGCCATGGTATGCTCCTCGTCGACGATGAGGTGCAGGCCGGAATGGGACGAACCGGTAAGCTCTGGGGGATCGAACACTTCGACATCGTTCCGGACATCTTGTGTGCGGCCAAGGCGCTTGGATCGGGCGTGCCGATCGGCGCCACCATATACCACAGAAAACTCGATTTCGGGGTGCAGGGGGCTCACTCGAACACCTTCGGCGGAAACCTGCTGGCTTGCGCTTCGGCCTTGGCGACCATCGATGTCATCGAGAATGAGAATGTGCTAGAGATGGCGACGAAGGCGGGACGGCATCTGAGGAAGCGTCTCGAGGAGCTGATGGACAAGCACGAAATCATCGGCGACGTCCGGGGACTGGGGATGATGCAGGCCACGGAGCTCGTAGAGGACAGAAAGACCAAGGAGCCTGCAAAGAAGAAGAGAGACAAAGTGGTCGAATTGTGCTACAAGCGCGGAGTCATACTCCTGCCTTGCGGGAAGTCCTCGATTCGGTACATACCGCCTTTGACAACATCATTGAGCCAGATCGATGCCGGGATAGCAGTGATCGACAGCGCTGTCAGAGATGCGATGAAGTGACGATTCTCTCCGTGAGAATCATTCTCGGAGAATTCGGAGAGCCACCAGGGAGGTTTGAACTCCCGACCTGCTGATTACAAGTCAGCCGCTCTTCCAGCTGAGCTATGGTGGCCTCGCTTCCGTTATTCCGGAACTAGCATTTATCATTTGTTGCCCAGTGCAATGACTTGACCAGTCAGCTGAGAGAGGAATGAGAGAGGCACTACTCCGGTTCGTCCTCGTACAGTCCCTCGGCTTCCTTGATGAACGCATCGCCACCGTACCTCGACTCGGCGTCGGTTAGCTTGAGTATGATGTCCCTGACGATCATGCCAGGAGGCGGGCAGCCGGGGATGTATATCCCCTTCTTGCGGTTCTTGTGCTGGCACTTGCCCATGAGAATGAGCCTCGCCATATCCTCAGGATTCGCGTCCTTGCCAAGGGCTACCGTCATCCCCCCTTCCTTCCTTATCTTGTCGAGCTCCCCTGCCCTCTCCATCCGCTCCAAGGCGACGCTGAGAGCTCCGGCGCAACCGCTGCAAGGATCTCCCCACAATATCTCGACGCCTTCATATGCGCCTTCGAGAGCGAAGTGCGGTCTCTCGAAATCGAGGTCCAGTTCGGACATCGGAACGCCGACGACTTCTGGTCCGAAGGATGCGAGGTCTATGTTGTGACTGGAAGCGTACATAGAGAGGTGCTTGATTTCACTTGACTCGAATCCCATAGCCCTCGACGCCACGACATCGATTGCCAGTGGGTCTCTCGAGGCCATCAGCACCTTCGCGTAGGCAGGAGTGCCTGTCAAGGGCCCCATTCCTTCCTGGCCCACCAAACCATCGATAAGTATCAGGTCGGGCGTGACCGCGGAAGCGAGGTCTGCGATACCGCCGTCGAGTCCCATGTAGTGCAAGCGCTTCTTCCATTTCTGAGGTATGGTCCCTTTCAGATTCTTCATCGACAGAGTGACGAGCGTGTTTATGTGGGTCTTCATGATCGGCATGTTGATGAAGTACTCGCTCTCGACCACCGTCTTGGCGACTTCGATCTTGTCGAAGACATGGTGATTCGGGACCTCGACCTCGACCATATCATCCTCGTTGAGATCGACCACCTTCAGATCCAACTCGCGCGCCATGTCCATGAATCCCAGCTTCGTGAGAACCTCGAAGGTCTTGGTGCCGACCATCGTGCCCTCTGCGAGTACGATTTCATCTACATCATGATCCCTGAGGTAGCGGACGAAGGCCCGCAGGAGTTGCGGACAGAGCGTCCCGCCAGTCTTCCAGTCCTCTCCCCAGCAAATGTTCGGCTTCATGACGACGGAGGTAATCTCGGCGAGATCCCTACCGACCTCGAGCAATCCCAGGACCTTCCCGATCGCCCTATGGATTTCCTCTTCTGATTCAATGTTCTCCAGTCTCTCGGCGGCGACTCTGGAATCGATCATTTGCCTTCACCATCTAATAGCACGAGCCATGAACCCAGCTCAAGTGATGCACTTGCATGGGTCGCTTCGATGCTCCTGCCTATTCACACAACAATGTATTTATTTCCTTCCTCTCATTAGCGAGCCACCTGCCTGGTTCCGATCAAGTTCCGCGCTGGGAGGATTTGAGGGAGTAATCATGGACAAGGAGTCACTGAAATTCCTGGAGGATCTCTGCAACAGCCTCGGACCTGCTGGGTTCGAGCGGGAAGCGACGCTTACTGTCAAGAACTACGTTCAGAAATGGTCCGATTCTGTCTATACTGACAGGATGGGCAGTCTCGTGTTCGAGAAGAAAGGGACAGCGGAAAGCCCTACCGTGCTCCTACCGGGTCACGTCGACGAAATCGGCTTCATGATCACGGCCATAAACGACAAGGGCTATCTCAACTTCTGCCAGCTCGGCGGATGGTTCGACCAGACATTGCTCGGGCAGCGCGTGATTGTCATGTCCAAGAAAGGCAACTTGAAGGGAGTGATCGCCGTCAAGCCGCCCCATCTCATGGATGAGGAGGAGCGGAAGAAGGTCATCACCAAGGACAAGATGTTCATAGACATAGGCTGCGCCAACAAGGACGAGGCCGAGGAGATGGGGGTCCGGGTAGGGGACGCGGTCGTCCCAGACTCCACTTTCTCTTTGATGAAGAAGAGATCCTTCAAGGACGGCAAGTTCGTCGGCAACAGGACGCTCGCGTGGGGAAGGGGTTTCGATGATCGAATGGGCGCTTACATCGCGGCGCAAGTCGTGCGATCGTTGAGCGAGAAGAAGATCGAGCACCCAAACAGGGTCGTTGGAGCGGCAACGGTCCAGGAGGAGGTCGGTCTTAGAGGCGCGAGGACGGTTGCCAACCTCGTGAAGCCCGATGTAGCCATCGTACTGGATGTCGACATCGCAGGGGATGTCCCTGGAATAGAACCGCAGGATGCGGCGGCGAAGATGGGGGACGGTGTAGGCATCACCGCGTACGATGCTACTATGATTCCGAATCAGGCCTTGAAGGAACTGACCATCGAGATCTGCGAGAAGCAGAGGATACCCTACCAGCTGACGCACATTCTTAAGGGAGGAACCGACGCTGGTGCGATACACATCGGCAACGTCGGTTGCCCGAGCATCGTCCTCGGTCCGGCTGTGCGACACATACACTCTCATGTGGCGATAGCCGATCTTGCCGACCTGGACAACTGCGTGAAGCTTGTCGTCGAACTGACTAAGGTTCTGGATAAGGACAAGGTGGAGTCGCTAGTCTCGATCT
>JAJRAH010000173.1 GCA_028679985.1 Methanomassiliicoccales archaeon | reverse complement strand
TAATGGCTATCAGTAGAAACGGCAGCCATAATAATCGCAACCTGGGCCCTTGCCGTTGTTGCATATCATTGTCCATCCATCTCCCTCTATCGTATTCGGGCCGGGGATATTAAGAATTGGGAGCAGCGATGCCATAAGCCCCATGATGATGTCCAGGGCGTCGTCCTCCCAACCCTCCTTGTATCGATAGATCGCCCTCTCGAGCCTATTGGCCGCCTCATCAATCGTCTCGCCTAGCTCGTAGACAAGCTCGCACAGCTCGCTTTCGAACTCCTCTTCTGCGTCTTCGATTCTCAGCTAGATCACCGTATGTAGGCCGTTGATGTCGTTTTGAACAGTCGAGCAACTCACGTGATGGCTCCCCTGAGAAGGCGGCAAAAAGACGATCGGCGAAACGCCGACATATTCACCAATGGATCCCCACTATTCTAGGTGTGTGGTGAGTTCTTCAATGTCCACTTGAGCCGAGATCCTCCATCGCTACGCGGTATAGCTGCCCTCGAAGGACCCAAACGACCAGCTTGAGCGCAGCTCCGTGAGGAATAGGACGGCATAGGTTGTCGATGGACGAAACGGTTCGGTGGCCACAAGGCAAATCGTGTCGCCTTCAGAAACATTTCCATCTGAGTCCATGTCGTTCAGAAAGATTATATAGTTCACGGACCCGTCTGCGAATACCGTCGCGTTTATTAGGCCGCAGCCGTGAGTCGCTCGAACAGTCCTATTGCCACTGCCAATCGTGAAGTCGTTCGGTCCGATGCGGGTGCCATTGATCCTGAAGTCGATGGCGCAGTTGTCGAACTTGACCGGGCCGTCCACTCCCCAAACAGGATCCTGTATTGTGAAGGTCACCGCGTTGTATGCGATCTTCTCCACGCTCAGAGTGCCGTTTGGAGGCCAGTAGTCTACTGAGTAACCAGTCATCAGGTAGATGATGACACCGACAACTACGATGGCGACGATGACGAATCCCATCAGGAGAGCGATTCGTTTCCTTCCCCACATAACCCGTCTATTTTCACATAGGTCCCTGATGCTATTAAAGGTCAATCATTTGTCGAGGCGACATCGCTTTCGTTCACACCGTCGCCCCGCAGCTCAGGCGAATCCACTTGCTCATCTTCCCCGAGTACATCATGTCTTCCTCTCGAGAGGCACCGCAGAAGGGGCAAGAGGAGAGCATGGAATCGTAGAAGATCGCGTCGTCGATTACCTCGTCGCCACGAAGATGATAGAGGAGGGCTTTGAAGTCTCTGAAGATGCGGGACAGCATCTGGCCGTCCTCCCATATGCGCAAGACCAAGCCCTCGAGCGCATCCAGCGTGTCTGGGAACAGGCCAGTGCAAAAAACCGCGAAATTGACGAAAAATACGAGGTGTCTGGCTATGCCTAGGAGCGGGCCCGTGGGGATTCGAACCCCAGTCTTTGGCTCCGAAGGCCAAAAGGATAATCCAGACTACCCTACGGGCCCAGCAGATGTAATACACATTGACCTCATAAGGATTTGTCAGGCAATTCCCTGCCAGACCCGAGTGTTGCCAGATATCATCGCTCAGATCATTCAACATCAAGGATCAAAGCATAAGTCCGCTTCAAATCCTCTCGGCTTGCCTTCTTCGGATTAGCCGGCAGGCAGCTGTTCTTTAACGCATCCCCGACGAGATCGGTGAACTCCTTCTTCGTAACCTTGACCTTTTGGATCCTATGGGGAATTCCGACGTCAGCAGAAAGCTTCCTCACCGCTTCGACAACCGCAACCGCCGCGGCTTCGATAGATTCGCTGTCCTCCTCATCGTATCCCGAACAAAGTCCGAGAACTTTCGAAAGGAATGCCAGCTTCACGGAGACTGCGTCACAGTTGTAGCTAAGACAGTACGGAAGAAGGACGGAATTCGCAACCCCGTGAGGGACGTTGAACTTGCCACCGAGAGGTTCCGCCATTGCATGAACCATGCCGAGACCGGAAATCGAAAACGCCATTCCGGCCATGGTGCTCGCCGCACACATATTGCTCCTCGCTTCGATATCGCTTCCGTCCTTCACTGCCTTCCTCAGGTTGCCGAATATCAGCCTAGCCGCTTCGATCGCGAGTGCGTCTGATAGTGCGTGCGCATTCCTGGTTGTGTACGCCTCGATCGCGTGGGTGAGGGCGTCCATTCCTGTAGATGCGGTGATGGACTTTGGAAGGGAGACCGTGAGCTCAGGATCGACGAGTGCGATTTTCGGATAGAGGCAGTCCCCTCGTATCGTCTCCTTGACTCGAGCCTTCTTGTTAGTTATGACGGCAGACCGTGTCACCTCGCTGCCAGTGCCTGCAGTAGTCGGGACAGCGACAAGAGTGATCGGAGCTTTGCCGACGACTTCCCTGGTATACAATTCCCGTATGTCGCATTTCTCTATCATGAGGGCCACAACGGCTTTCGCGGTGTCTATCGCGCTTCCTCCGCCGACGGCGACCACAGCCCCGAAGCCGTTCTGAGACACCATCGCGTACGCTTCCTCCACGTTCTCCTCGGTCGGGTTCTGCTCGACTCCGTCGTAGACCTCATGACGTATGCCTGAATCATCCAGGGAGGCCACGACCTTGATGACGCATCCTGCCTTCACGACTCCGCTGTCGGTAACGATCAACGCAGATGTCACTCCATACTTGGATAGCATCGTGCCCAGCGAGCCTATGCATCCTGCCTCTACTACCAGCCTCGTGGGAACATGGAATCTGAACGGTATCATGGACGCCCTGCTCTTCTTCGATTTTCTGTTGTTCTCCGTGATACACGATATGATGATAAACCTTTCTTTCAGAAATCGAAGTCAAACGTGCGATTTTCGAAGACAACGTTTAAGCGAGACGTGTTCAATCCTCGGGGACATGAAAAGGATCATGATGGGACACGGAGCGGGCGGGGAGATGATGCACGAGCTCATAGAATCGCATATCGCCCCGTTCCTGCCGAAGTTTCCTGTCGATGTTCCACTCGGCTCGTTCGATGATTCCGCCGTCGTCGACGGAATAGTCTTCACTACCGATGCACACACGGTGAAACCCCTTTTCTTCCCTGGCGGAGACATAGGTTCGCTTGCTGTATGCGGGAGCATAAATGACATAGCTGTCATGGGAGCCAAGCCTATCGCCATCGCCAGCGCACTGATACTGGAGGAGGGACTCGAGATGGAGGTTCTCGAGAGGGTCATGAGGAGCATGGGGGAATACTCAAGAATGACCAATATCCCCATAGTCACTGGCGACACGAAGGTTGTCGAGAAAGGGGCTATTGACGGGATGGTTATAACGACATCCGCCATAGGAAGGAGAAGTGACTATCTGGACCACGATCTCGAAGTCGCCCAGAGTTATCGGACGGTTTCGTCGAGATGGTTGACGGATGACAATTTGAAAGAGGGAGATGCCATCATCGTCTCCGGAACTATGGGCGACCACGGCATCGCCCTCCTATCCTACAGAGAGGGGTACGGATTCGAGAGTGAAGTGAAGAGCGATATCGCCCCTTTGAACGAACTTGCGGAGAGTATACTCAAGATCGGCGGGGCAGTGAGCATGAAAGATCCCACGAGGGGCGGCTTGGCGAACACTCTGAACGAGTGGGCATCGAAATCGAAGGCCGGCATCGAGGTCGAGGAAAGCAAGATACCAATATCCCC
>JAJRAH010000172.1 GCA_028679985.1 Methanomassiliicoccales archaeon | reverse complement strand
GACCAGTATATTCAATAAGTTTTTATAGATAGAACGTGTGGTGTGGTCAGCCAAATGTGATCCATTCGCTGGTGTCCTAACGCACCTCAGGGTAAGTCACGGGGACTAGAGAAAGGCGGTCTATTTGGGTAAGTCAAACGGAGGTGAATATTAGAATGTACGACAGGGCACCGAGAGAAATGCACAAAGCTACATGCGCTGACTGCGGTAAGGAGTGCGAGGTTCCTTTCAAGCCAACCGAGGGCAGACCAGTATATTGCCGCGATTGCTACGAGAAGCACCGCCCAGCAAGGCGAAGCAGATACTAAGCAGCTTGTGCATCAAGATGCACTAGCCACTTTTCTTTTTTCATTATTCATTTCTTACGAACGATATGCTTGATCCTCGCTCATACGCCTGCAAGAGTGTCAGATCTTGGTTTCTCTGATTCTTGAGATTCGACGAGAAAAATCCATATCGTTCGATATCCTAAGAGGCACTAGATCGGGCGTCAGGGAGTTTGGGCATGCCAGAAGACGTGATCGAGACACATTCTCTGGGAAGGTGCTTCGGCGACGTGATCGCTGTCGACGATGTCACCTTCAATGTACAGAGAGGCGAGCTGTTCGGGTTGCTTGGGCCAAATGGTGCAGGAAAGACGACTCTTCTCAGGATTCTCACGGGCCAACTCGAGCCGACCTCCGGTCGCTGCAGCATCATGGGAATCGACCCAGCCAAAGAGCCTTTGTCCGTAAAGAAAGCGATCGGCGTCGTTCCAGAGGTGGAATCGCCTCCGTCATTCCTAACCGGACGAGAATATCTTCAATTCATCGGGCTTATCCGAGGCCTCAAGGATATCGAAAAGCGGGCAGACCATTGGATGCACTTCATGGGCATGGCTGATGTTGCGACAGTTCCCTGCAAGGATCTCTCGAAGGGGACAAGGCAGAAGCTTGTGATCGCGGCCGCTCTCATTCACGAACCCCCGCTGCTGTTTCTGGATGAGCCTTTCTCCGGACTCGATCCTCACTATCAGAGGATTCTGAAGGAATACCTCACTGACTATCTTGGCAACGGTGGGACCGTGTTCATGTGCACTCACATTCTGGAGATCGCAGAGAAGATGTGCACCCGCATTGGCATCATCAACCGGGGGCGGATCGTCGCCATCGGAAAGAAGAGCGATCTCGCTCGCGGAGATGAGTCCTTGGACGCCGCGTTCATGAGATACACGGAGGGGTAGGCAAGAAGCACGAGGGGTTGGCTCATGAATCCTGTGATCAGAGACCTCAAGCTTATCAGACTCATGATGTCGGAGGAGCGAAGACTGAATGCCGCGATGATAGGCAAAGCTCAGTTCTCTCTCTTCCCGGTGATGATCCTCCTGATGGCCTTCGTCATAGGGCTTTCGTCAAGACAACTATTGAACGCTCTGCCGATTGATCAGGTCTACCTCATTCTGCATTCGATCATCATCCTTTATGGCCTTGCCGTCGGGGGATTCGCGCTCTTCGGGGAACGCATCGCTCAAAAAAGATTCGGCGAGGTAGCTCTTCTGCTGGAGACCCCAACGATTCAGCCGATAGATTTCCGACACATGTTCCTTGCCTTCTATGTGAAAGACATCGTCTATTACATTACTTACTCGATCATTCCGCTGGTCGCAGGAATCGCGCTCACCATACCGTTTACCGGCTTCAGGATCGCAAGCGTCCTGTTCCTTCTGCTAACGCTCTCACTCTCGTTCCTGCTGGGAATATCGTTCTCTTTCCTACTATCGTCGTTGTATGTGCGTTGGAAGGTCGCTTTCGCCGCAACAATCGGGGCGGTGTTGATCGTGGTCGCAGGAGGATACCTAACTGGAATATACAATCTCCCGCAATTGGTCCCCCCGATCATGCTTCAGAGGACGGGCGATCCGCTGTTCCTACTTCTCTCGGTCGCGCTCGTAATAGCTTTCTCAATAGTTGCCATCGCCACCATCAAAGTTAGGTTCGGAGTGCGCACCGAGAGCTATGACGCGAGGATGCTCCCGACCACAAGTGTGTTCCGTTTCTTTGGGAGCTACTCGGCCTTCATGGCGAAGGAGTGGATAGACCTGAGGAGGAGTGGGACCTTGATGCCGGTGATAGGGGCTTACGTCGGCCCCCTTGCCTTCCTAGCCGTCCTGTTCTGGTTCCTCGGGGACGTTCTCCTCCTGCCCTTGCATTTCAACATGGTGTTCTTCGCCGCGATGATCGGATTCTTCGGCGTTTCGATATATGGATGGTTAAACCTCTTGGATACAACGACATTCTTTGAGGTACTCCCTGTCAGTGTCGTCCGTCTTGTGAAGACGAAGCTTCTCATGTTCTCGATGTTGGCGGCATCCATATCGACGGTTTTCCTCGTCATTCTCAGCGTAATCCAAGCAGAATTGCATATGCTGTGGATATCTCTCATCGTCGCGTATTGCACAACCACGTACACGGTCTCGTCGACGGCCTATCTGACCGGTCTAAGGACCAACAGCTATCTATTCGATCCGAGAGTGCTTCTCAAGTTCGCCGCTGTCGTCATACCGCCTCTGGTCGTTCTGACGATACTTTCGTTCTACTACATCGGTGATCCTCTGGTCTCCGCGATCATCATTCTAGCTCTGAGTGCTACGCTCGTCGCGGCGACCTTGGTCTTTTGTCGGAGGATTGGCGAGAAATGGGGCAGGGAGTCGTTCGTCTTTTGACTCCCTAATGCACTCCAAGTGTGACCGGGAATCACGACTCAACGAAGGGCTGAGTCTCAAGCCGCCATAGAAGAGCCTCCCGCCTCTCCTATGGATACAATTATCTTCTCTCGGGTCTCTCCGAAACGAGAATGAGGGCCTTCGGTAGCATTAGGGAGCTTCTCTCCATATCAAAGGAGTTGTCGGTCACACCTCTGAAGCGATCTGCTCACGTTTGCGTAGTCCGCTTCACGAGCCGCGATATCATCGACTTCAAGGATTGAGGATGCTGATGGGCAACGCGAATAACTCGAATAGCGATCCTGGGAGATCGGCCAAGTCATCATCCGGCACCCCGAGAGTGCTCCTCGTCGGTTACAACGGCGCAAACAATACTGGATCTGAAGCAAGATTACTGACGATAATTGAGGAGTTCAGATATGTCCTTGGAAGTGAAGTGGAGATCACTGTCCCGACCTTGAACGAGGGAAACCTGAGACGATACCTCAAGGAAGGACCCAAGCTTTACATCGCTCCCGTGCCGTCGCTCTACTTCTTCGCGATGAAGCGCTTAGTGAAAGAGAACGATCTTGTGGTCCTCGTCGAAGGAAGCTGCTACATGGACACATGGGCCTACTACCTTCTCTGGGCCTTCCTCGGTGCGACGAAATACGCTCATGCGATGGGCAAGCCTTCGTTGGCTTATGCCGTCGATTCAGGGGAGGTCTCAGATGCGAACAGGTTGCGAATAGCGAGAGAGGCGAGCAAGACCGATCTGATAATCACCCGGACTTGCGCGGCTGCGGAGCGTCTCCGGACCTGGGGAGTGACCGCGCCAATCGAGGTGACCGGCGATCAGGCATTCGTCTTCGAGCCACATCTCGAAGATGAGGGACTGATGCGCAGAGTATGGCCTGAAGCAGGATCCAGCGTCGCTGGCATAGCGGTCGTGGATTTCTACATCTGGCCGGTGGTTGTTCGTCCCTGGGACCGTTCGCGATATCTTTACAAATGGCCCTACTACTTCTCGCATTCGAATGAGCGGTCTCTTGCAAGCGAGGCCCTCGCTGGAAGTCTCGCCGCGCAGGCGGACAGATTGACCGAGCAACATGGGAAGCACGTCGCCTTGATTTGCATGGAGAACGTCGACGAACCATTGGCGAGGGAAGTCCGACGGCGAATGAAACGCCCCGATCTTGCGAGGGTCTTCTCCTCCAGGGAATTCAACTCGTCCCAGATGACATCGGTCCTCAGAAACCTAGACCTTCTCCTGACGTCAAGATATCACGCAAGCGTCTTGTCGATGGCCGCGCATGTTCCCCAGATAGCGGTGGGACACGACCTGAGACTGGAAGACCTGTACGGCGAGATCGGGATTAAGGAAGAGTACTTCTTCAAGCATAACACTCCGAACCTCTGGGAAAAGGTCAGAGCTCGCGTAGATGCCCTCGTTGAAGACCCGGAGCCCGTGAAGAAGTTGCTCAAGCGCGGCAACGAAGAGCAGGTGAAGAGGGCTCTCCGAAATCGCGAACTCCTTCTGAAG
>JAJRAH010000029.1 GCA_028679985.1 Methanomassiliicoccales archaeon | reverse complement strand
TGTCAGTACCTATCGCGTCGTAAGGAGGGCCGATATATCCGAGCCCTATACCCTTCTTCAGCGACGGGGACATCGTCCCGCTTGTAATCCTCCCGACCTCCTCAGCGTTCTTCATTATCGCGTAGCCGTGGCGGGGTATTCCCTTCTCAAGAATCTCAACGCCCGCGAGTCTCTGATAGTCACTTCTCTGTTTCTGTTCGAGCAGGGCGGTGCGTCCTATGAAGTCGTGGTCCCACTTTATGACCCAGGCGGGTCCTGTCTGCAGTGATGTCTGCGTGCCATCGAAATCTGTGCCGGAGAGCAGGTAACCCATCTCGAGGCGCAGAGTATCCCTGGCCCCGAGTCCTACGGGAACGAGTCCGCGGTCTCTTCCTATGTATAGGAGTATGTTCCATAGGACCTTAGCGGATGCATTCTCGAGCAGTATCTCGAAGCCGTCTTCGCCGGTGTATCCGGTTCTGGAGATGTAGCACTTCTCCGCAAATTCCAGGTGGGTCTTCGGCGGCGCGGTCGATTTCTGCATCAACTCGAAAGCGAAGACGTCCGTGAGGAACCCTTGCGGCTCGAAATCATGAGGTATGATCGGGATAGGGTTTTCCCCGATGGAAAGGTCGACGAAATCACCGGTGAACCTCTTCATCGTGGAGAGGTCGTAGACGGTCATCTTCTGAAGAATCTCTTGTGCTCTGGGGCCCTGAAGCGCGATGCAGGAAAGCCGGTCGCTCGCATCGACGATTTCCTGCCCGTCTGCATGCTGACGAATCCAGGAAAGTATCTTTGGTGTTGTAGACGCATTCGGCACAACGAGATACTCACCGTCTAGGATTCTGGTCACAATAGTGTCGTCCATGATCCTGCCCTCCTCATCGAGGATGTGGGAGTACAGAGCCTGGCCGACCGGCATGTCTTTCACGTCATTGGTCAAGAGTCTCCTTAGCAGATCCTCCGCCTTTTCCCTCCGGATGATGACGTCGCCCATGTGAGATACGTCGAACATACCAGCAGCGTTCCTTACCGTGAGATGCTCTTCTGAGATGCTCCTGTATTGAACCGGCATCTCCCAGCCTGCGAATTCGATCATCCTCGCCCCTGATTCGACGTGGAAGTCATGCAAAGGAGTCGTTTTCATCTGCTCGAATCCTCCACTTGATAACCATGCGTCGGACTAAATTACCTTTTCGCACGGGTTTGAGGACGAACGTCGCGTGGCCGTCAGGCAACACGGGAAACGGCTAGAATCGTCAGCGACCTTCAAGCATCTCTTCGAGCTTCTGTCTCAGCACCTTCGCCGGTATATCCGGCAGGGAGATGTAAGTGGTCCTTCCGCCGGTGGAGTCGCTCGATACTTTGGTCTCGATGAGCCCCTCGTTCGAGATGTCCTGTATGTAAGCCCAGAATTGAGTGTGTCCCCTCGGTCTCTCTCCGAACTCCTCAGCCGCCACACAGTAGGATTTCTCGACCTCCCCTGTCGTCACGTACGCCTGATCCTTCATGGTCCTTGCGATTGCCAGGAGAACCAATCGTCGTTGCGCATCAAGTCCCTCTATCCTGGACTCGGTGACGACGCTGTACGTCAACGCCTTCGCGGCTCTGACATGCTCGGGCATCACGCTGCTCACTCCCTCCTCCTCGGCGAGCATGCCGGATCTCTCGAGCAGCTCAATCGCGAACCTGGCGTCGCCCCAGTCGGCAGAGATGTCCGCCATCAGTTCGACCGACTCATCCCTCACGATGCTCGGGTAGAATGCGAGTTCGACCCTGCCGTCGATGATGTCTTTCAGTTCCTCGCATGCGTACTTATCGAAGGTGATCGCGTTCGCCCGCCTGAAAGTCGAAAGGGACGCCTGGTCGAGCATATCGAGCACGTATTTCTGAGAGATGAGGACGAGGGAAATGGAAGCGCGTCCGCCCACCTTCTCCTCGTCGAACCTCGAGAGGTGGTAGATCAGGTCTCCTGCCCCCTTCTTGAGGAGGACGTCCGCTTCATCGAGTACTATTATCAGGTGGAGCCTCCTCTTCTCCAGATGTTTCCGGAGCGAGCTGAGCATCTCGGCCGAGGAGAACCCTCTGTCCGGATAGCCTTCGTCGAAATGAGAAACAAGTCTCAGCAGAACGCTAGTCTCGGTGTTTCTTTGACGACAGTTCACAACGATGAAATCGATGGCCCGCTTCCTTTCCTGTGCCGCCCTCACAAGATCGAGGCAGAAGCGCTTTGACAGCGCTGTCTTGCCAGTGCCAACGCTCCCTATGAGGAACGCCGTCTGTGAGGCGCCGCTCTCCAGCACCGGTCGGAAGAGCATCCACAGTTTCTCCATCTGTCTCTCCCTGTGGACGAGCTTCTCTGGGACATAGTCGAACGATAGCTTCGATATGTCCTTGAATATCTTCGACTGGACGCCGGGCTGGGGTATGACTCTCAACTTCTCTTCACCCTTATGAACCCCGAGAACGGAGTGATCGCTATTCCCTCCTTCTCCACCCTGTCCGCGAGGATGTTCATGCCTAGGGAGTCGGACGCAATGTGGCCCGAGATGACCACGTTGATGTGGTATTTCTTCGCCTCATCGATGTGATTCTCCGGGACGTGCATGCAGATTACCGTACCCACCCCGGCCTGCACCAGTTGTTCATATATCTCCTTGGGGCCCGAGGTGCCTCCCGTCATCTTCACCGCGATTTTCCCAGCTCTCCTATTCTTGTCGCCGACGAAGAGCTCCGGCCCCGCGTTGTGCTTGAGCGCAAAATCGTATTCCGGTATGTCCGAGAGGATGTCCATAACGTCCTTGACTCTCTCGGGTTTCTTTGAGTCTATGAGGTCTTGGAGGTGCTTCTGCACCAGATTGTCGGTCGGCGAGTGCACGCACATCAGAGGGATGTCGAGTAGCTTGCACGCGTCGACGACCTGATTGAAATTCTGAGGATGCACCCCGCGCTGCACTTCCTTTATCCTCGGGGAAAGGATGTCCTCGGCAACGGTGATTGGCACGCCGAAACGCTGCAGCATGTACTCCTGGACATGCATGACATCATAGAAATTGGCCACAGCCTTGCCTCTCGGGTGGTGGCCTATGATCGCATCGATTGCGGCACCCTTCTCTTTGAGTCTGTCGGCTAGCAGGACCTCTGAAGGCGTCACATCGACCCCCCAGATGACGCTTCTTATCTCCATGTCCGGGTCCCCGCAGAGGACTCTCGTGTCAGCGTAAGGATTCCACAGCGTGTCCGGGTCGAACCACCTCTTCTCCTTCTCTTCGAGCTTGTTCATCTTCTCCTCTGCGCGCTTGAGCTCCGCCTCGATCTCTTCCTTCGTCCTGGGGTCCGCCTTGATGCCAGCCTCAACTGCCAATCTGTAGAGATCCTTCAGTTTCATGGTAACCGGGCAAAGTAGTCAGTGTAGTTATTTAATGTTTCTTTGAAGGAAGGATTGGGGGTATCCCAGTGGTTTCGAGCGGAGACGCAGGAGGGGTTCACTGGCGGGTCGTACGAACGGCTCGACGTCGCGAGTCCTGGAAAGTAGTTATATTCGGCGCGACGTGCTTTCTTTGCTTAGCATGCCTGAAGATAACATCGCATCGATAGTCAGAAGTCAGCTCGAGGTGTTCCGCACGGAGGATCTTCTGGTTGAAGCTCTCAGGGACATGGTAAAGGATGAGATAAAGAGACACGTCCGTCAGAAGCTGGATGAGAATCCGCAGCTCAGAAAAGAAATAAAGGCTGCGATCGGCGAACTCGTCGTCGCGAAGATCAACGAGACCTACGCGCTACTGAAACTTACGAAGTGCGGGGCGGAACTCGGCCTAACCATGATTCCTAAGGACCTCAGAGAGAAGATTGGAAAAGACCTAGCCTCGTTGCTTGAGAAAGAGGTTTCGCAGGTCATTGAGAAGATGTGACTTCGGACCCGCTCCACCCCTTCGCCCTGAGCGTGGACGAGGTAAGAGGACCGCTCAGCTCGGGCTTCAGCCGAACAGAGCGCTAAGGCCTGCAGCGGCCTCTTCCTCAGAGACTGCCTCTTCCTTCTTCTTCTCTTCTTTCTTCTCTTCCTTCTTCGGTTCTCCAGCTGGTGCAGCTGCTGCTGCGGCCGGGGCGGAGACCGCTACTGCCGCGCTCTTGATCGCCTCGTCGATGTTGACTCCCTCAAGGGAGGCGGTCAGCGCCTTTATCCTCGCGACGTCGGGCTCGACGCCCGCGCTCTTGAGGATCCCCGCAATAGAATCCTCCGTAACCTGCTTTCCAGCGGCATGAAGAACCAATGCGCTGTATATGTATTCCATTCTTCAACCTCCTTTCTCATCCGAATAGAGCACTGAGGCCTGCGGCGGCTTCCTCCTCGCTGACCTCTTTCTCTTTCTTCTCTTCTTTCTTCTCCTTTCTGTCCTCTGGCTTCTGCGTCACCGTCTCCTTCGGCGCCGGCGCGGCAGCCAATCTCTCCTTCAACTTGTCGTCCTCGAATCCCGGCATGAGGGACGCGACGGCGAGCATGTTGGCGTCCGCCTTCGCTAGAAGCGTCTTGATGTTGTCTCTCGTAGGGAAGGCTGCGGCAACGCTAAGCGCAGTTGCTTCGCGATATGCCTTTCCGAGGAGCGGTGCGACCGTCTGCGGCGTTGCGTACACTATCGAAACGCCGAGGCTCATCGCGTTCCTCGCAGCCGTTGCCAACATCGATGGATAGTAATCTGGGGGGATCTGCAGCAATTCCCGCTTGAATACGATGCCGTCCTCGTATGCTGCCTTGAGATCCAGACCCACCGTCATCGGGAATATCTCGAGGCGGGGCAGGATCTTCGCTATCTCCTCAGGGATCTTGTCCCCCTTCTTCACGAGGACCTTGTCCTTCTTGAAGACGACCTTGCCGCTCTCGATGCCTGCGGGTATGCCGGCCTTCTGAAGCTCGCCGACGATCGGTCCGGGCTTGAAGGGAGTCTCACCTTCCTTGACTCCGATGTCCTCCGGAGCGACGTCTCCAGGCTTCGCGGCCGCCTTCGTCTTCGTCTTCTCCATTTCGTTGAAAAGTCTGAACGGATTCATCGCGGTGGCGATGATCGCGCACTGCCCTCCGACGATGCCCTTCAGTGAATCGAGGCCGGGCTTCTCTTTCGCAGCCTCATCGATCGCTATGCTCATGAGGGTGTTCCGGGTCATCATCATCGTGGCCTTCCCCCTCAGCCTCAGCCTCATCTGCTGCATCTGAGGTGCCGGAATGCCCCGTATATCCACGACCGCTACAACTGGATTCTTTGTCATCATCTCAGTCAGTTCGCCGACCTTGTCCTTCTTCCACTGTGCGACGTGTGCCATATCGACCCTCCTACTTCACCCTCTCAGAGGGGCCCATCGTCGTCTTCACGTAGACCGAGGCGATGTTCATCATTCCCCTTTCCATCTTGGATGCCACCCTCTTGATGATGGAATCCACGTTCTCAGCTATCTGCTCGACAGGCATATCGGCAGATCCGACCGTCGCATGGAACGTCCTCTTGTCCCTGCTCCTCACCGTGATCGTCTTGCGCATGTTCTCGATCATCAGCTTGGGGTCCGCTCCGGGGGCTATGGGCTTCGGCATCTTCCCGCGCGGTGCGAGCACGACACCCAGTCTCTTACCGATTGTCGGCATGAGAGGGGCCTCGGCGATGAAGTAGTCGAACTGCGCCGCGACTTTCTTCGCTTCCTTCTTGTCGTCCGCCATAGTCGCAAGCTCGTCCGGGGTGACCACCCTGTCGGCGACCGCCCTCGCTTTCTGCGCGAGCTCGCTGCTTCCGATAACGCACACCCTGACGTTCCTTCCGCGCCCGAACGGCAAAATGATGTCTTCCTGGATTCTGTTCTTCGGAACGGAAAGATCGATGTCCTTTAGATTGATTGATAAGTCGACCGTCTCTTTGAAGTTGCGCTTCTTCGCCTTCTCGAGCGCTTTCTTGACGGCTTGTACTGTTGCCTTCTCTGCCAAATAGATTCCTCCTGTAGTGCTAACGAGCTGTGCTCTCCTACAGCGGCGGAGTCCCTTAAACATCCCTTCCGTTTATAAGCTTTGTGGGACTCATTCCGCCAACTTGTCGTCGAACTTCCCGGCAATGATATCCTTCTGGATGGCCTTCGGCTCGCGTCCCTCTACCGTTACTCCGATCGAGACGCACGCACCGGTGACCTCCAATACCCTCTTCTTCAGAGTCTTGCCGAGAAGGGAGTCCTCCTTCATCTTTGCGATCTTTATCGCCTGGTCGATAGTGATGTTGCCCGCCTTGGTGGTCTTCGCCGCGCCCGATCCCTTCTCAGCGCCTATCTCCTTCAGAACGAGCGCCGAGGTGGGGGGCGTGCCGACTTTGATGTCGAACCCCTTCGTCTTGGGGTCGATCGTCACTTTCACCGGGACCCTCATCCCCTCGAAGCTCTTCGTCTTCTCGTTTATCGCGCTCACTATTTGGATGACGTTCACTCCCAGCGGTCCCAATGCCGGACCCAAGGGAGGGCCTGGTGTGGCCTTTCCACCTTCAACTAGAACCTCAACAGTCTCTGCCATTGAATCACCTATCTTTCTCGAGAACCCTAACGTGATCTCCTCTTACCGTGACTGGAATCGGGACCATGGCCTCGAACAGCTCGACAGTGATCTCCTCCTTGCTCTCGTCGATCTTCTGAACCCTGGCCTTCTCTCCTTTGAACGGCCCGGCGATAAGCTCGACCACGTCGCCTTCCGTGATACCGGATACCAACGGTTTCGGCGTCAGGAAGTGATCTATCTCATCGAAGCTCGTCTCGCCATCGACGAGCCCCCTCGTTCTCCTTATCCCTCTCACATTCTCTCTTAGGACATCGGTGTTCATGCCCTCGATAAGAACGTAACCACGCAGGGAAGTCGGGGCGAGGATGGCGAAGATGCCCGTTTTGCCGGACTTCGCCTTGCTCGCAACGCTGTCCGCGACGTTCCTCTCGTGGCCTATAGAAGTCTTCAGTGCGAGAATCGACTGCCTCGCCACCGCCGAAAACTCGATCCTGGCGATCTCCGTTGGCGAATCCAAGTAAGATGCCTCGAGGGCGACCTTGACGAGGTCCCCGAAGCGACCTCCCTTGGGTGCCTCGAGATCGAGGGTGAACTCCTTCGCCCTTGCGCCTTCGAGAGTGACTTCGACCTCCGGTGGAAGCTGAGACGCACTCTCCCAAAGCACCGAGCGAGCATCGCTCAGCGTCACGCCCCACTCCGGGGCTTCTCCGACCTCGCCTTGCAAGGCGACGTCGATCTTGATCTTGACCTTCTTCTTCTCCGTGCCGCTCGGCGTCAGCTGCACGTTCCAGCTCGTCTTGCCGCCGGCCGGGAGCTTCCTCTCGGGGTTCTCACCTTGGAAAGTGAGTTTGCCGCTCACAGTCGTCTGAGGCTGGGAGGGCTCCTTGCCACCTTCACTAGTTCCAGACAGTTCCAAATGCAACCTCTCCATCAGCCGAAGTAACCCGGCAGATAAACCATGAGCCAGTAGATCAGGAAGCCTAAGCCTCCGATGAGGATGAGACCGAGGCCCGTTATCTCGATCGTACGGACGTACTCCTCGTTATTTGGCTTCCGGGCCATCTTCAGCACTCTGCCATACTTGCCCTTGCCGACGTGCTTGACTCTATCCTCGATATCTTTCTGGACTTCCCACGATTTGCCAATTACATCCATTTTGATGCACTCTTGTTTCGGCGTAGCGTGAAGGGGTGAAGCACCTCTACCTTATAAAATCGACGTCCATGGTCTTCGCGGTCTGAGTCTCCTTCGGACCAAGGATGTATTTCGACTTCACTCCAGTGATTACCACCATCACCCTGACCTTGTCGTTGAGGGTCGGGTCTATGGCGGCTCCCCAGATGATCCTCGCGCTCGGACTCACCCTTGACTGGATGACCTCCGCGACCTTCTCCGCCTCCGTGACCGTCATGCTCTCTCCGCCGGTCACATTGACCAGTGCTCCGGACGCACCGCTTATGTCTACGTCGATCAGCGGCGAGTTGATCGCCTGATCGACAGCCTGATCTATGCGGTCGTCGTCCTCGCCCTCACCCAATCCGATCATGGCGACGCCCCCGCCCTTCATGATCGTCCTGAGGTCGTTGAAGTCGAGGTTCACCAATCCTGGCTTCGTGATCAGCTCCGTGATGCCCTTTATGGCTCGCATCAGGACCTCGTCCGCGACTTTGAAAGCAGCGTTCAAGGACAGCCTTGGGACGAGCTCGAGAAGCTTGTCGTTCGGGATGACTATGACTGTGTCAGCGACGTTCCTCAATCGTTCCAGACCCCACTCCGCGTTTTCCATCCTGATCGTGCCCTCCGCCTTGAATGGAGAAGTGCAGATAGCGACGGTCAACGCTCCCGCCTCTTTCGCCATCTGGGCGATGAACGGGGCAGAGCCCGTACCAGTACCGCCACCCAGGCCAGCGGTTATGAAAACGATGTCGGCTCCGGTCAGGATCTTCCTCAAGTCTTCCTCGGCCTCGCGTGCAGCCTCCTCTCCCACCTGCGGCAAGGAGCCGGCTCCGAGCCCTCTCGTGCTTCTCCTTCCGAGCAGGACCTTGTGCGGCGCCCTTACCACCAAGAGGTGCTGAGCGTCAGTGTTCGCGGCGTAGAGGTCCGCTCCGATGATGCCGGACTCCACAAGGCGGTCTATCGTGTTCGATCCTCCGCCGCCGCAACCTATGATCTTGATGTTGGTCTTCAGACTGGCGAGTATCTTCTCAAGCTCTTCGTCCTCTGCTGAGTATCCTCTAAACGGTGGCGTCATCGCCACAGGCGCCATTTCCGCAGCATTTGTTCCGGCACGAGACAATGCGTCACTGATGAACGATTTCACGACAAGGCCTCCATGAGCGTCATTCAGCGAGTTAACACTGAATCTATTCACTCTGTTTACAGCCTTACGTGCATTTGTGTTTTAATAGGTTTCGGTGAATCGACGTCGATCGATTACGTCTGGAACATCAAAACTCGAGCTACTCGCCGAACTCGTCGGAGCTTCCTAAGCGCTGCGTGCTTAGGGACGGGATTCCGGGGACGGGTCAAGGGAAGGGACTAGTCCGTCATCCTATGCGAATTCGCAGCGCTTCGTCTCTACCTTATCAAATCGATGTCCGCGCCTTTGACGCGCGTGTAGTCCTCGCTCCTTCCAAGTATCTGCTTGGACTGAACTCCGGTCATTACCAGTAGCACTCTCATGCTGTGCTCGAGCGTCGGATCTATCGCCGCTCCCCACAAGATCCTCGCATTGGGACTCACCTTCTTCTGGACCTCTTCGGCAACTTTTTCGGCCTCAGAGATCGTCATGTCAGGTCCGCCGACGACGTTGATCAGAACGCCTGTAGCGTTGCTGATATCTACCTCAAGCAGCGGCGAGCTGAGCGCCTGCTCCAGCGCCTCATCGGCCCGCTCGTCGACGTGACCGGAGGATTCCCCGAGTCCTATCATTGCCACTCCTGCGCCTTTCATGATAGTCTTCACATCATTGAAGTCAAGGTTCACAAGACCCGGCTTGGTGATCAGCTCGGTGATTCCCTTTATCGCCCTCATGAGTACCTCGTCCGCAACTTTGAACGCGGAGTTGAGTGAAAGCCTCGGCACGAGCTGCAAGAGCTTGTCGTTCGGGATCACGATGACCGTGTCCGCGACGTTCCTCAGCCTCTCCAGACCCCACTCGGCGTTCTCCATACGGAGGCGTCCTTCGCCTCGGAACGGAATCGTCGTGATCGCGACTGTCAGCGCCCCGAGCTCCTTGGCGATCTCGGCGATCACGGCAGCTCCTCCAGTACCGGTTCCTCCGCCCATGCCCGCCGTGACGAATACCATGTTCGCTCCAGTGAGTGCCTTCCTCAGCTCCTCTTCGGCCTCTCGCGCAGCTTCTTCTCCAACCTGTGGGAGCGCACCGGCTCCAAGTCCGCGAGTGCTTCTTCGGCCAAGTAGTATCTTGTTAGGTGATTTCAGAGTGAGGAGATGCTGGGCGTCAGTGTTCGCGGCGTACATATTGACGCCGGATATACCCTCCTCGCATATCCTCGCGATCGTGTTGCAGCCGCCACCGCCTACCCCCACGATCGTGATGTTCGTCCTCAGCTTCTGCAGGATATCGATCAGTTCTGCGTCCGATGCCACCTCGCCCGAACCATCTATCCCCGGTCCACCGGTCCCTCCACCAATCCCCTTAGTGAGAGACTCTGCCAATGAAGATTTCATCCTCCGTCACCATCCTTGACCCAATGCCCGCTCCCATCCCAGAAACGTGCATCCCGGAGAGTTATTATGTCGCATTCTAGCATATAAGGTTTACCGATTCTGCGCGGCTGGGAAGATAGCGCGATTGTTAGTGCGGAGAATTGGTCGGAGCCCTCGAAGATGCGAAGTCCTTTTCTGCAGGGAGACGATGCACCTTCTGATGAGGGTAAGGGCTGAAGTTCGGTTCACTGGCAAGGTTCAGGGGGTCTACTTCAGGGACTACGCTCGGCGCTTCGCGGCCGAGGTCGGCGTCGTTGGGTGGGTGATGAACATGCCCGACGGTTCCGTCGATGCGGTGTTCGAGGGCGAGAGAGAGGACATAGAGTCGATTGTCAAGAAGCTTAGAACCGAGCACCCTGCCGCTAGAGTCGACGATGTGAAGATCAAGTGGTCGGAATGCGAGCAGGAATCCGACGACTTCGAGATTCGCTACTGCGACTAAGACGAAAGCATATCGACTTCATTCTATAGCGATGTCGTACACCTTCTCTGGATTGTCCTTGTGAATCCTGAGGATGTCTTCCTCCGATACCGATCCAGATGCCGCGAGGGCCTTGGTTCTCTTCGGAACGGTTGTGATGGACATGACGGCGCCGGGTCTTGACAAGTCGTCGAGATAGTCAGTCTCCATCATGAACCTGGATCCCTTTCGAAGAGCTTCGGAGATGGAGGTGCGGCTCGCGAGCACTGACGGAAACAGACCGTGATTCTCTTCTGGCAGGACCAACGGCGGGCAGTAGTGCTTCACGACCTTTCCTCTGTCGAGGCTGACAGAATCGGCGATGGCGGCGATCTCCCGCATAGATTCAGGCGTAGCACTCTCGGTGTGGAGCACGACCGCGCACCCGATTTCGGAGGCTATCTTCATGCCGTAACTGAGGATGTCGTTCGAGGCTCTAAGCAACTCAGACGATACCGGGAAGTGAGGTCTGCCGATCTCGCCCAAGGCGATTGCCTTCCCCTCCTCGACAAGTTCGCCAGCGATGTCCATTCCTCCCTTCATGATCTCGATCGCTCTTGCGAGACCGTAGTCTTCGGCTAGACTGAGTAGGAGAACCGGATAGGGACCGACGGACACGAAGACTCGGACGTCCGTTTCTTTCCTTGCCTTGTCTGCGATGTCGAGCGTGATTTGATATGAAGCTCTGAAATCCTCTTCTTCCTTGATCTGTACCTCGTCGTAGGGAAGCTGGGAGAGAACGACGTGTGTCCCCCCCGCTCTGGAAAAGTCTCTCAGGGCCTCGACGTTCCTGCCTCTAGGCTGAAGATGAATGTGATTGTCAAGTATCGGGAAGCTCATGGCTCAGTGCAGCAGCCCGGCCGCCTTGAGTTCCTCTGTTATCTTGTTCACAGCGGCCTCGACGTCCTGAGGCTTCCTTGCGCCAGTGCATACAAGCTTGCCGGAGCCGAACAGCAGCACGACAACCTTCGGCTCGTCGATCCTGTAAACGAGGCCGGGGAACTGTTCCGGTTCGTACTCGACCTTCTCCAGGCCAAGCGATATCGCGATGGCGTTCAGGTTGATTTCGGTGCCTAGGTCGGATGATGCGACGATGTTCTGGACTTCGATCTTCGGCTCCATCTTGACCTTGATGCCTGCGCGCTCGATCTGCTTCGCGACCTTGTTGATCGCCACTTTTACATGCTCGAGGCTCTTGGCACCAGTGCATACGACCTTTCCGCTCCTGAAAAGAAGGGTCGCGGTCTTCGGTTCCTTGAGTCTGTAGATGAGACCCGGAAACTGCTCGGGTTCATACTCTGCACCATCGAGCGCAAGCGCGATAGATTGCAGGTCCAGCTCTTCGCCTAGTGATGTGGAAGCCACAACGTTCTCGATCTTTATCTTGGCCATTAGGTCACCTGAGCGGGTTATTTAAATACCCCTTTATATAGGTTCTTATACTCACTTCCGATGGAATTCGAACTGGATTTGCGGGAGAATCAGCAGGTACGTCTCCCTTTCGCCACACATTCGATCGAGATCGAAAGTCGCTGAAGCTACATATCCAGGAGATCGGGGTGTCTTCGAAATTGCCAATCGAGTTACTGAATGCGGGAGTGTGTGGTCTAGACCCAGATGCCGTCAGTCATCCAGCATTGAAGAACAGACAAGAAGTCAACAGTACGCTCAAATAGCTTCTACGCCACGCGGACCCACAAGGACTCGCTTCTCTGGATCCTCGTAATGTTCCACGTTGATGGTTATGTTTGACCTGACACCTGCCAGTGCGGGCAGGACGTGATTCAAGACTTGCGCGGCGGTCGCCTTGAACTTCCGGCCCCGCGTGCTCACTTTGTACCAACTGTTCTTGTGTCTGTAGTAGAACTCCACCGAGTTCCTGCCGCTGATCGTGATGACATAGCTCTCGTTGGTCAGGTTCATGCTGCCTACATTGCATGTCTTTGCATCAAGACTAACTTCTTTCCTTTGTTTCATTCTAGGTCTTCGAAGAATCGTCATCATTCTGTCAGTCAGCCAGCATCGAAAAACCAACACGAACTTAACAATGCACCAGTCCCGT
>JAJRAH010000171.1 GCA_028679985.1 Methanomassiliicoccales archaeon | reverse complement strand
TTTGGGCGAAGAAATTCGACAAGATCAAGGTCAAGATATCGATCAATAAGGTTAGCAAGACGATTCCGGCGGAGGTCGTTGCGCTTCCAGAGGAGGAGTTCTTCGTCGGGGACCTCATGACTGTCGGAGCCCACAATGTAGTTATACATAACATAAAGACACGGACGGGGACGGTAAGGGAGGGCGGCGCCCAGGCTAGAGATATCGTGCGGATCTACGCGAAGTCTGTCAGAACAACGTACGCCTGAGACGATGAAATGAGCTTCGACGAGCAGAGGTCAAGGATGGTCAAGCGTCTTCTGGAGCATGGATACGTCTCCAGACCGGAGGTCAGCCTCGCCATGGAGACGGTTCCCCGTCACTTGTTCGTGCCCCAGGAGCTCCAGGCGAACTCATACCAGGACAGCCCGCTCTACATCGGGGAGGGGCAGACGATATCGGCTCCGCACATGGTCGGTATGATGGTCGAGAACCTCGATCTCAGGAGGGGTCTCAAGGTGCTCGAGATTGGGGGCGGCTCGGGGTATCATGCCGCAGTCATGGCGGAGATGATTCGTCCTGACGGACACATTTACTCTGTCGAAAGGATCGAAACCCTTGCAGCGAAGGCGAGAAGGAATCTCCAAGATGCGGGATACTCGGAACTGGTGACCGTGATCATCGCGGACGGCTCCAAGGGCCTGCCAGAATTTGCTCCGTACGACAGGATATCCGTCGCGGCTGCTGCCCCCTCCGTCCCGGAGCCTTTGAAGGAGCAGCTCGCGGAAGGAGGAAAGCTTCTGGTCCCCGTCGGAGGGAGATGGTACCAAGATCTCATCCTGGTCGTGAGGAAAGGCAACGAGTTCATTCAAGAGAATCTCGGCGGATGCGTGTTCGTCCCACTGGTGGGAGAATACGGCTATAGGGAGTGATCCGCGGCTTCTTCCGATGGTCTCAGACCGTTGAACGGCCGAGTATCACTGGAAGGATGGATCTCAGATCAGTATCGTCAACGACTATGTCCGCCGCCTTCTTGACGAGGTCATCGATCGGGTTGAATGCGATCTTCAGCCCGCAGCCCTCGAACATGGAAACATCGACGAAGCTGTTCCCGACGCACACCGTCCTCTCTCTTTCGATGTTCCACCTCTTCAGGAAGGATTCCAGGGCGACTCTCTTGTTGGTGAGTTCCACCCTGAGTATTCCTTCTCCGGTCAGCCTGCCGGCCCGGTCACATTCAAGGCCATTCGCGACCCACGAGTCAAATCCGTATTTCCTTGATATGGTCTCCGCGACCGAATCGAGACCGCCGCTGATTATGGCGGTCCTGATTCCTTCGTCCTTGATTCTGGAGATAGTCTCGCCAACGCCTTGAGTGACGGGAAGATCTTCGAGAATCGAATCTATGTCGGTCTTGCACAGGTCCGACTTTCTTGCGATCCACAGCGAGATGTCCCGTCTCATGAATTCTCTGTCGTCTATGCTTCCTCTTACGTATTCCTCCAGTGCGGTCTCGTTCGTCACTCCGAAGTGATGGTGCACCCACGTCCATGAGCTCGGGTACTCGACAAGGACTCCGTCCATGTCGAAAGCTACGAGGTCGTATCGACGGTGCCTGGATTCTCGCATTGCATCACGCAGCAAGAAAAGATTATTAAAAGGTTAGTATCTTGGAAGACCGATGATCGTACTCGTCGGCGTGGGTCATGTCTTCGACATATCGGACCAAGTCAGGGGTCTGATTGTGAAGCATATGCCTCGCGCTGTCTGCATAGAGCTGGATCCGGCCAGGTATGACACTCTCCTCCATCCAGGCAGGGAGAGCAAAGCCCCGGTAACCTATAGGCTTCTCGCTCGATTTCAGAAGAGGATGGCCCGCGAGTTCGGAGTCGAAGCCGGCAACGAGATGCTCTCGGCCGCCAAGACCGCAAGGGAGATCGGAGCGGATGTCCTGCTGATAGACGCCGATGCGTCCGCGCTGTTCATGCAGCTCTGGAGGGAGATGCCAGCGAAAGAACGCATCTATCTCATGTTCTCCGCTATCACCGGATTCTTCGTAAGCCGGGATCGCGTCGAGAAGGAGCTGGAGAAGTTCGAGAAGAACGAGGAGAAGTATCTGCGGGAAATCGGCGAGCAGTTCCCCACACTGAAGAGGGTATTGATCGACGATCGCAACAAGCTCATGGCGGCGCGCATTGAGAAGGCATCGCAGATGTACGACGGCGTCTTGGCTGTCGTAGGAGACGGTCACATCGAGGGCATATCCAAGCTCCTAGCTGGCAGCGATGTGCAGGTCTATCGTCTTAGGGATTTGATCGAGAGTGCGAAACCGGAGACTGCCGGTTCATCTGGAGCGAACGCCGTTGCGGATGCTCACTTCAGCTACACCTACGAGGAGGCACCGTGAAAACCATTTATCCTCTGTCGCCGATTCGGTAACGTTGTGAAGATGAAAGTCCGGTTGCTATCCTATACGAAGGACGCCGAGGATCTCTGCGCCGCCGCAGCACAGTCGTGTTATTCGAACAAGTCCGCTGGCGATCTGCTGAAGGAGATGAAGGGAAGGCGGCCTGAGAAGGTTCTTGAGAGCATAGTCGGAATGGGACACCACTCGGTCATCGAGCATGCGACCTACACGTTCTCCGTCGAGGGAGTCTCTCGCGCGCTCACTCACCAGCTTGTCCGGCATCGGATCGCATCCTACTCTCAGCAGAGCCAGCGATACGTCTCGATGGATCACGCCGAATACGTCATTCCTCCAAGCATCAGAGGGAACGGGAAGGCGGAGGGCGAGTTCAGGGAGCTGATGGATAGAATCTGGGAGATCTATCGGGACTTGTCGAAGACCGTGGAGGTGGAGGACGCGCGGTACGTGCTCCCCAACGCAAGTTCGACCAACATCACGATCACGATGAATGCGAGGGAACTCTTGCACTTCTTCTCGCTGAGATGCTGCAACAGGGCTCAGTGGGAGATACGTCTCGTTGCGGACGAGATGCTCGGAGTCGTCAAGAGAGTGTCACCTTCGATCTTCAAAGATGCGGGGCCTCCGTGCGTCCGTGGGAAGTGTCCAGAAGGTAAGATGAGCTGCGGGAAGCCGAGGAGAAAGGAGCTGAAAAAGGCTTAAATAGCCCCAGGACTTAACCCTGCCTATCTGGTGTGAGCCAATGGGAAATATCCGACCGACATACATCAAGCGGGTCGCGCTCGAACTGGTGAAGAAGTATCCTGGTGCATTCAGCAAGGACTTCGAGAACAACAAGGTCCTCGTGGCTAGGCTCACCGATGTCTATTCTACTTCAATGCGGAACCAGATCGCTGGCTACATAGTGCGGTACGTACAGCATCATGAGCAGTGAAGCGATAGGTTTTTGACTGCTCTTCGGGATTCCCCAAACTGCCATGGGAAATGCTATCGAGTGCGAGGGCCTGAGGAGGACGTTCGGGGGGAACAAGAAGAAGGACCCGATTGTCGCGCTTGATGACATAAACCTCGAGGTGAAAGAGGGGGAGCTCTTCGGCCTCTTGGGTCCGAACGGCGCGGGGAAGACAACACTCCTCAAGATTCTGGCAACGCTCTTGCTGCCCACGGCCGGAAAAGTCTCAGTTCTCGGTTACGACGTCGAGAAGGACGCTCAGAAGATACGGCCCAGAATCAACATGGTATCAGGAGGGGAGGTGTCCGGATACGGCCTCCTGACTGTGAGGGAGAATCTCTGGATGTTCTCCCAGTTCTACGGGATACCGAGTCCTGAGGCGAAGAAGAGGATAAGCGATCTCCTGGAGACCTTCTCGCTTTCCGATAAGGCGAACGCGAAGGTCAGGACGATATCCACTGGTCAGAGGCAGAGGATGAATGTCGTCAGGGGATTCGTGACCGATCCTGAGTTGATCTATCTGGACGAGCCTACGTTGGGACTGGACGTGAGTTCCAGCCGCGTGATTCGGGAGTACATAAGGAACTGGGTCAAGGGCAGGAAGGGCAAGACGGTGTTGCTCACGACTCACTACATGATGGAGGCCGACGAACTCTGTGACCGGGTTGCCGTCATAGATCGGGGAAGGATCCTTGCATGCGATTCGCCGCAGAATCTGAAGAGGCGGGCAAGAAAGGCAGCGTCCTTCCTGATCGAAACATCGCCGTTCGAAAGGGTCGACTCTCTCGGGGAGATCGCAGGAGTACAGGGATTGAACGCCGAGACCGCCGAGGACCGCATCGTCCTCAGGGTGGTAGTGGACGAGGAAGCGGTCATCTCTGACGTCGTCTCCAGGATCATATCCAACGGGGCAAAGATACTCTCGCTTGCAAAGAGCGAAGCCACGCTAGAAGACGTCTTCATCCAGCTAGTAGGAAGAGGTCTGGTATGATCGACTGGAGTCTGAACCTGAGAGCGGTGGTCGGAAGGGCCTACCCGAGAGTCGTCGGTGGGTTCAGAGAGCCAAGTTGGCTCATCTTCGATATCCTGCTTCCCCTTCTCGGGATCGCAGCCTTTGTGTACTACTACAAGGCGATGAATGCCCCGGAGGTTTTCGCCGGATTCGTCATAATCGGCGGTACGATGACGGCGTACTGGTTGAACGTCCTCTGGAGCATGGCAGCGCAGTTCTACTGGGAGAAGGAGGTCGGCAACCTTCAGCTCTACCTGATAGCTCCAATGTCGAGAATGTCCGTTCTTGCCGGCATGGCCCTCGGAGGCATGTTCTTCACCACCGTCCGGGCTGTCTCCACGCTTATACTGGGCGTCGTCATATTTCAGATCGACATGACCGTGTACTCGCCGATCTTGTTGATATCCGTCTTCATCTTCACACTTATCGCACTCTACGGTATGGGGATGATGTTTTCCTCGCTTTACCTTCTTTACGGGAGGGGAGCGTGGCACACGTCCAATCTGCTTCAGGAACCAATCTACTTCCTTTCCGGGTTCTACTTCCCGGTTCGGGCCCTTGGCTTTTGGGTAGCGGTGTCCGCGTCGATCGTGCCTATCACGCTGGGCCTTGACGCGATGCGTCAGCTGCTTTTCGGACCTGACCAGGCGATGGGTTTCCTCCCGGTCGAGGTCGAGCTCGCCGTCATAGTCGCACTCGCCGCCGTATTCTTGATCGGCGCACGCTATGCGCTTCGTTACATGGAATATCTCGGGAAGCGGGAGGGGAGGCTGACGCTCAGATGGCAGTGAGGGATCATCTCAGAACTCTCAAGTACGCGACCTGGCTGGGCTGGCAGATGGAGGCGAACTGGACCAGTCCTTGGCTTTTCCTCATTTACTCCGTGGCGAAGCCGATTGCCGGGACGCTCGTGCTGGTCTTCATGTACCTGGTGATTCTCGGAGGCATCGCAAGCGACCCTGTGTTCTTCTCGTACATGTTTGTCGGCAACGCTTTCTACATGTATGTCGCCCAGGTGCTTTTCGGGGTGACATGGGTGATACATGAGGACAGGGAGCATTACCAGACGCTCAAGCAAGTCTACATGGCTCCGATGAGCTTCTACGCGTACATAGTCGGAAGGGCTGTAAGCAAGATAGCCATCACGACAGTCGCCATTCTGATCACGATCGCCTTCGGAGTGGTGGTTCTTGGACTCCCGATAGATATGGCAAAGATCGATTGGGGCCTCCTCGCGGCATCCATGATCATCGGCCTGTTCTGCATCCTGGCCATAGGAATAGCCCTCGCAGGTGTCTCGTTCCTGACGGCGAAGCACGGGGCGGGCATCAACGAGGGCGTCGCCGGCGTCTTCTATCTCTTCTGCGGCGTGGTCTTCCCCATAACGGCACTGCCTTCTTGGGGTCAGTCCATAGGTCTGTCTCTTCCGATCACATACTGGCTGGAGGTGGTCAGAAGGGCGATCCAACCGGGAACGGGGATCGGTGCCGTGAGCGGTCTCTCCGCATACTCGGAGGTGGAGATATTCCTCCTGCTGATGGTCTCCGGCGTGATGTTCCTGATAGTTTCCGTTGGCATCTTCAGATACGCGGACTATCTGGCCAGGAAGAAAGGCAAGCTGGACATGAGCACAACTTATTAGGTAGAAAGTGAATTAAATAGAAGGGCTCATACAGGGCAGAAGCCCGAGTGGGGTAGCTTGGATATCCTAGGAGGCTGCG
>JAJRAH010000170.1 GCA_028679985.1 Methanomassiliicoccales archaeon | reverse complement strand
TGGCAAGAGAGAAAGCGCCGAGCATCGTTTTTATCGATGAGCTGGATTCTATCGGAGCCAAGAGGTTGGAGGTCGCGACTTCGGGGGACAGGGAGGTCCAAAGGACGCTGATGCAGCTCCTCTCCGAACTTGACGGTTTCAATCCGATCGGCGACGTGAAGATAATGGCAGCGACGAACAGACCGGACATACTTGACGAGGCTTTACTCAGACCCGGGAGGTTCGACAGGATCATCACGATTCCGTTGCCGAACGATGAGGCGAGGTTCGAGATATTCAAGATCCACACGAAGAAGATGAACGTGGACGGCACGGTCAACCTGGCAGAACTCTGTGCTAAGTGCGAAGATTCCACCGGCGCGGACATCAAGGCGATATGCACAGAGGCGGGGATGTTCGCGATCAGAGACAACCGCGATACCGTCAACATGATCGACTTCGAGAGGGCAGTAGTTAAGGTGCTGGAGACCGAGGAGACGAAGATCGTCGAGTCAGGCGTCATGTTCGCGTGAACTCTCTTCGTCGATTTCTTCCAGATCCTTTTCAATCACGAGCGGTCCAATGTAGTCGCATCGCTTGCAGTGGTACTTGTAGCCGGTCAGAAGGCCGGCCTCATAGTAGAGGTCGGACGATCCGCATTGCGGGCACACTAGTACCTTGCGTCCCATGGTAGATCGATAGCGGTCCCGAGGCATAATACTCCTTTCTTATCTATCAGTATAATCAATTCGAGAACTCAAAGGGCATGTGTTATATATTGCGACCAGACTCAAAAGCATTAGATGAAAGCTCTCGAAGCCTCCAGGATCATAACCGACGAGTACTCCGCAAGGATCCTCATGGCAACACTTGATAATCCTAAGACCGCGGTCGAGTTGAGCCGGGAAATGAACATCCCGATCGCGGCATGCTACCGACGGATCAAGACACTGGAAGAGCGTGGATTGATCAAGTGCGTCGAGATGAGACCCACTTTCGAAGGGAAGCACATAGCAGCCTACGAGTCGATGCTAAGGAGGGCTTTCGTCTTCCTCGAGAACGGTACGATCAAGACGAGATTCGAGATGACTACCGGAGAGTGCGAGGACTACTTCATGGATTGGCACAGTCTGAAGGAGTGAATTCAGTCCGGAGCGAGATCCTCTCCGCCCTCGAAGACCTGCTGCACGGTGTTGTAGATGTCCTCCATACCAGCCGGCGTTTCCGAAGAAACAGGCACAAGCTCCCTGTACATGCCAATGTTCTCCATCGCCTTGAACAGCTCTATGCTGAGGACAGTCTGGGGCGTCCCCTGTTCCTGACCTAGCGAGTCGTACAGACAGTAGGGATCCCTCGACCATCCGAGGACCTTCTCAATCTCCTCCTCATCTAGCATATCCGCTTTGGAAAGGACGTTGAGGAACGGGATCGTGAAGCGGAAGTGCGTCACCGCGCAAAGCAGCAGATTCGAAACGAACCCCGAGGGTGTTCTCGATAGCTGCGGATCTGACAGGAAGACGAGAAATGACTCGCCTCTCCCGAGGGCCTCAACGACCACCGAGCTCGACTGTCGAAATGCGAACAACTCCATCTGGCCGGGAGTGTCGATGAGCAAGTAGTCCGATCTGAAGGTATCCACGACCGAGACCAAGTCCTTAGTCTTCAGCGCGATCATGTCGGAACACACGATTTGGGCTCCGTTCGGTCCCAGAGCGTACTCGTTCATGACGTCGTCCAGACGCACCCAGTCTCTGATGTCGATATCAGGAACGTAGGGAATCGCCTCCGCTCCGGGGTCAAGATTCAGAGTCACGCAATCAAGACCCTGAAGCACCATCCACTCTCGGAATGCATTGACGAGAGAACTCTTCCCGCTTCCCGCGGTTCCGATGAAGTAGATGTTCCTCAAATGCAGCCCCTCAAGGGAGAGCGGGCCCGGAGGGATGTTCGGATTCCGTGAGAACCTTTCGAACCCTCGACCCATCGGTTAAGAGCCGATTGCTCTACCTAGCTGAGCTACGGGCCCTGAGCGGGGCATATAGGGTCGCCGTAAATAAAGATATCGTAGACAATCTCGACCACATTTCATCGTATCTGGCCGATTCCTTCAAGAGGAGGAGTGAGCGACCAAGACGCCTAGACCTCGCTAGCCGATCGGATTCTTCGGTCGTAACGCGACAAACGGAGCCGGCAAAAGCATTAATACCGTTCCGTTCAATCGAATCAATATGGGCGATCTCCGAGTGAAGGATGTCATGACAACCGCGGTTGTCACGGTGGAAGATTCTTCGACACTTCACGATGCGACGATAACATTCGCCATAAACGGCATCTCGGGAGCCCCTGTCGTCGATGACCAAGGCAACCTGACAGGAGTCCTGAGCGAGACCGACATCCTGAGCTTCGTCAAGACGCTCCAGGAGGAGATCCACAGAAAGGAGCCAGCGACTTCGTTTCTGAGTGTTCCCTTGGAGGACATCCTGAAGGACGAGAAGCTTGCCGATGTCTACAGAGACATTTCTAGCAAGAAAGTCAGGGACATCATGACGAGAGACGTGATCACAGTTTCGGCGGACACGAGCGTGATGGAAGCCATAGAAATGATGATCAAGAAGGATGTGAACAGAGTCCCCGTCGTCGAGCAGGGCAAGATTGTCGGCATCGTCACGAAAGGAGACATAATCTGGGCTCTCTACCGGGATAAGTTCTCAAAGGCCTGAGTGATCCCGGAACGTATATCGGATCATCACGCATTTCTATCGCTAGGTTTTTCTTTTCAGATTCCATTCACTCCCTGGGATGCGCTCATGGGGAGGAAAGGTCTAGAAGTGCATATCCTCGCAAGCGGAAGCGATGGCAACTGCGCCGTCATGCAAAGCGAAGAAACAAACATCATGATCGATGCGGGATTGAGCGGAAGCCAGATCGAGCGGAAATTGAGTAGTGTTGGTGTCGATGCGTCGAGACTTGATGCGATACTCCTTACTCACGAACACCGCGATCACTCAATCGGAGCAGGAGTGCTTTCTAGACGATATCAGGTGCCCATTGCTGCCAATCACGAGACTATCGTGCGAGCTGGAATAGGCCCACTGCAGAAGCCTATCATCTTCGAAACATCCCTTGCCTTCAGGCTTGGAGATCTGACCATCACGCCGTTGCCGACCTCTCACGACGCCGCTGAGCCGAACGCTTTCCTGATATCTGGATGCGAGAGGCGATGTCTTCTGGCCACGGATTTGGGAATGGTCACGGACCAGATCCTGTCGTCTCTGACAGGCTGCGACCTCGCAATACTTGAAGCGAATCATGACCTCAAAATGCTGCTCAAGGGACCCTACCCAGAGTTCCTGAAAGAGGCCATCAGAGGGAAGAAGGGACACCTCTCGAACGCCGATTGCGGGGCCGCACTGAAGGCGACCCACGAGCCCGGGAGGAAGGTATTCCTCGCCCACCTCAGCAGGGAGAACAATCGACCTGACATCGCCTGCGAGACCGTGGCAAGAGCCATCGGTTGTGATAAGGACGAGGTCGATTGTCTCACATGGCACGGCGATGCCAGAAGCATCACCGTTCACTAGAAGAATCGATTCGGCGTTATCTCCTCGGCCTTCCCCTTGCCAATCAACGCTCTTGCTATCGAGGTCGGTAGGGTGACTATGTCCTCTTTGGAGAGCCGGTAGTCCCTCCCGGGGCCAGCGAATGGCGGGATGTCCTCGAGTATCCTCAGCACGAGATAGTCCTCGACGGATTTCTGAGAATCCTTCCTCGCAGGCGGCGACGGCTTCTCCCGCATCTGGACCTCAATCTCCTCGGGGGGTTCTCTTTCGCATAGACCACCTGTGATGCCCTCATCCAACAGGATATCTTCTTTCCCTCTATCCTGCTTCGAATACGCCGCTTCAGACGGAGCCGCGACGGACGTCTCCACGACCTGCGCGGGTTTCCCAGTAATATCCCCCTTTCCTTTCTTCTCCGACTCAACTACGAGGTCGCGCATCTCCTGGATATGAGACATAACACAATCGAACAGCACCTTCTCCTCTTCAGTTAGCCTGTCGACCTCGACATTCGTTCCGCCCGCCGCTCTCAGTGCCGCGAGCATTATCTTCTCCGCTCTGAAATCGAAGATCTGGATCGCCTTGTCGGATATCTTCTTGATTTGATTGCTGAGGAGGACCGATTTCGTGGAGTACTTCTCTTGGGCCATCTCTTTCTCATTCTCCTTCCTGAGTCGGCCAAGAAGATCCCTTAGTGCAGGATAGAAGTCTCTGCGGATCTCCGTCACGTTCTTCGTCTTCTGCTCCTTCCGATAAACCTCGGTGACTTCCTCATAAGTCAAAGGCTCAAGAACAGGAGGCATCGGAAACAAATCCGGTTGAGAGTATTTGATTGTTCCCAACATCTCAGTGCGAGGCCGTATTTCGAGTGTTCTTCTAATCCACCAGAGGCGTTCAGAACCTGGGACGAGAGACTTCCATTGTTCGAGGCACATCAGAGGACGCCGTTTCCAACCCTATTTGAATGCGGAGCCATTCCGTGAGTCCAGTTCCAATGACCTCAGATATGCGTCGGATCATTCCCCGATCGGCAACAGCGGTCGCCAGGCCGACATGCGAAGGACTCGCGAGCGTCACGTCCGGGCACACCATGACTGTATGGAGGAGTTCGACAGCCTTCTCCGAGCTCGGGCAGAAATTCCTGCGATTTCCCAGATTTGAGTGAGCGATTCCTCGGAAGGGGGCGAATCGGTCTTCTGCAAGCGGCTGGAGAGGATTGGCTAGTAGGACGTCTGAACAGCGCAAGCGCAAAGGTTTTGTAAGCCTGAGCCTCTTGGCCATTCGTGGCGATCTCTGACGTTCTCAGAGAGGGGTCGGGAGGGGTGGAGATAGACGTTATTGTATCTGCCGGAGCTGGAATCTCCGTGGTTCAGGGAATTGATCCGTGGCGTAACCGTCTGGTCGTTAAGGTCTCGTCACCTCCGCAGGGCGGAAAAGCGAACAAAGAACTCTGTAGAATTCTCTCGACATTCTTCGAAGCTGATGTGGAGATTGTCCGCGGGCACACGAATCGGCTGAAGACCATATCAGTGAAATCCGACAGAGCTAGCGTGACCTCGCGACTGGAGACGACGATATGAGGACTGTAGCAGACACACTCGAAGAGTTGTCATCGATACTCGACGAATTGAGAGACAGACCGAAAGACACTGTAATACTGGTCGAAGGGCTCAAGGACAGGGGTGCATTAGCGGCTCTCGGTGTCGGAGGAGACATCTGGCTGATCCAATGGGGCGGTTCGATTCTCAGCTTAGCCGAGGATCTGGTCCAGCGAAGAAAGACCGCCATCATCCTGACGGACTGGGATCGCAAGGGAGGCCAGCTCTGCCGTCTGATTCGCCAGGCGCTCAAAGCGAACGGGGTGCCGTTTGACGACTCCAAGAGGATGAGGCTGGTCAACATGTCAAAGAAGGATATCAAAGATGTCGAAAGCCTGCCCAGCTTCTACTCGCGCCTGGTCGCAGAGACCCAGAAGACCCGAGCGCAGCAGAAGGGTGGAAAAGATATTAAGGGTTCGATTTTCTAGTAATCCGCGATCTGCATGGGTATCGACAGAAGTATGCTTGACGAGATCGGGATATCGAACATCGAGGAGTTGTTTTCGGATGTTCCGATTGGGGTTCGGGTGGATGGGCTCAACCTTCCAAACGGATTGTCGGAAATGGAGGTCGTGGAACGGATCCAATCAATGCTGGGATCGAACCTCACGACGGATGATTGTCCATGTTTCTGCGGGGGGGGAGTGTATCACCATTTCATCCCTTCAGCGGTCAAGACTATCATCTCAAGATCCGAGTTCTACACTTCTTACACCCCGTACCAGGCAGAGATAAGTCAGGGGATTCTCCAAGCACTCTTCGAGTATCAGAGCTTCATTGCCGCGCTCACCGGAATGGATGCCGTCAATTCCTCCAACTACGACGGCGCCACTGCTCTTGGGGAAGCTGCCACGATGTGTCATCGGCTTAATGGGAAGAGGAAGTTCCTGGTGCCGGAGGCGATGAGCTGGGAGAAGAAGAGCGTTCTCAGGAACTATGCTTGGGGGCCGGGAATAGAGATCGTGGAGTACGCGTTCGATACGAGTACCGGAGAACTGAGTGCAGAGGATCTTCGATCGAAGATGAGCGAGGAAATAAGCGGAGTCTACATCGAGGTCCCGAACTTCTTGGGCGTCATCGATTCGCAGATCGCGTCGATCAGAGAGGATATCAAAGACGCCGCACTCGTCGTCGGCGTCAATCCAATCTCCCTCGGCATTCTCAAACCCCCAGGAGAATACGGCGCGGACATAGTGATAGGGGAGGGGCAAGTACTCGGATCCCCGATGAACCTGGGAGGCCCGCTGCTCGGGATATTCGCCACACGCCAGGAACACGTGAGGAAGATGCCCGGAAGAGTGATCGGATTGACGAAGGACGTCGAAGGCGAGCGGGCCTTCTGCATGACGCTCCAGACCAGAGAGCAACACATCCGCAGGAGCAAGGCGACCTCGAACATCTGCACGAATGAGGCTTTGATGGCCGTTGCCGCGGCGACGTATCTCGCGCTGGTTGGGCGAGACGGTCTCAGGAAGATAGCTGAGGTAAACATCGGAAAGGCAAGAAGCCTCATGAAATCGGTCGGGGAACTGGATGGTTTCGTGTCACCGGTCTTCACTGGGTACCACTTCAACGAGTTCGTCATGAAGCCCCCCATCGAGCCCGAGGGGCTCAACAAACATCTCCTAAGAAAGAGCATCATTGGCGGACTGCCGCTTGACAAGCACGTTCCCAGACTAGGTGGGCACATGCTGTTGGCTACGACCGAAGTGCACAGACGAGAGGATCACGAGCGATTCCTTCGCGCACTGGCGGAGGTGTCGTGATGTACCGCCAGGCCCGATACGATAGGAAGATGATCTTCGAGAAGGAGGGGGAAACGGACTTCGCCATGCCGATCCAGGAGGAGCTGTCGGATGCTGTACCGAAGACAATGATTAGAGATCGACTGGAGATCCCTTCGCTCCCGGAAAGAGAGGTAGTCAAGCACTATACGAATCTCTCGCAGATGAACTTCGGAGTCGACAACGGTTTCTATCCCCTCGGTTCCTGTACAATGAAATACAATCCGAAGTACGCGGACACGGTCTCCTCCCTTCCCGCTGTCGCCAACATTCACCCGTACCAGGCCGAAGACTCGATACAGGGAGCCCTTCAGCTCATGTATGAACTCGAGAAGGCGCTCTGCGAGATCGGCGGTGTTGAAGCTGTGACGCTCCAGCCGGCAGCCGGTGCACACGGAGAATTCACGGGAATGCTTCTCGCGAAGGCGTTCTTCGCGCACAAGGGTGAAAACAGAACGGAGGTTGTAATCCCCGATACAGCACATGGGACCAATCCTGCGAGCGCTGCGATGGCCGGATTCAACGTCACCGAGGTTCCATCCTCGGCGACTGGATGCGTGGACCTTGACGCGCTGCAGAGTGCAGTGTCGGAGAACACCGCCGCGTTCATGATCACCAACCCCAACACGCTCGGTATCTTCGAGGAGGATGTTCAGAGGATCGCAGAGATAGTACACGGTGCCGGGGCACTTCTCTACTATGACGGTGCGAACCTCAACGCGGTCATGGGCTGGACGAACCCCGGCAAGATGGATTTCGACATCGTGCACTTCAATCTGCACAAGACGTTCGCCACCCCTCATGGAGGTGGCGGGCCCGGGGCCGGACCGGTCGGGGTCAAGAAGCACATCGAGCCGTTCCTTCCCGTCCCGAGAATCGTGCGCAAGAACGGGAGGTTCGGACTCGACTACGACCGACCGGACAGCATTGGAAAGGTCAGGCCTTTCTTCGGCAACTTCGCCGTACTGGTAAGGGCGTATTCGTACATACTCAGAATGGGAGGGGATGGACTGAAGGAGGCGTCGGAGAAGGCCGTGCTTAGCTCGAACTACATGAAGGAGAAGCTCAAAGGTGTCTTTGACTTACCATTCAAGGATCTCAGAAAGCACGAGTTCGTGATAAGCACGAAGAAGCTGAAGGAGCAGAAGGACGTCCGCGCGCTCGATGTTGCAAAGAGACTCCTCGACTACGGGCTGCACGCCCCGACGATATATTTCCCGTCGCTTGTGGAAGAGGCGCTCATGATAGAGCCGACCGAAACGGAGACGAAAGAGACGATGGATCAGTACGTCGACGTGTTGAAGAAGATAGCCGATGAGAACCCGATGCTCATACGCTCCGCTCCTCACAACACCTCGGCCAGAAGGATTGACGAGGTCTACGCAGCCAAGGAAGCGATCTTGAGCTGGCGATCGTTCAAGAAGAAAGAAAATGAGAGGGGGGATCGCCCTTCCGAGGAGGACAAGGGGGAATGTACCCTATGCCGCTCCATCGTGGGCGACATGGATTCCCTGAAGAAGCGAATCGGGAGATCAGTTGACTGAGTACTTCTTCAGAATGTCCTTCCTTATCTCCACCCCAAGACCCGGGTCCTGAGGAATCTTGATCATGCCCTTGTTGTCGATCTCAAGCGGTCTCTTCAGTAAGCTGTGATACAGCGGATAGTCCGCCATATCAAGCTCGAGCCAGTCGCAGTTGGGTGTTGAGGCGATGAGATGCAGCGTCGCGGCAAGCCCCACGCCGGTCGTGTAGTTGTGCGGGCTGCATGCTATGTTGAAAGCCTCAGCAAGCGCGCAGATCTTCTTCGTCTCCGTTATGCCTCCGCACCTCATGATATCAGGCATTGCGAAATCCACACCGTTCTTTTGGAACAGCTCTTTGAATCCCCACTTCGTGTATTCGTTCTCTCCGGTCGCGATTGGGATGTCAAGCTTGCTCTTGAGGTATGCATACCCGTCGACGTCGTAGGGTGACAGCGGTTCCTCATACCAATACACTCCATGCTTCTCGAGCATTCTCCCCAACTTGAGGGCCTCGACGCGATCGTATCCGCAATTCATGTCGACCATAAGACCGACATCGTCCCCGATTGCATCTTTTATCGCCTTGACCCTCTTCTCGTCCTCGACGAGACCGTTGCCGAGATGGGTCTTGACAATCGGGAATCCTTTCGCAGCATGCTTCTTCGCGGTCTTAGCCATGTTAGATGGAGTGTCCCAAAATAGATCGCTGGCGTACGCCTGAATCTTCATGTTGCCTCTGGCGTCACCTCCCAGGAGTTTGTAGGTCGGCACTCCGTAGTACTTGCCGGCGAGATCCCACAGAGCCATGTCAACGCCGCTCGCAGCCGCGACTCCCTGACCCTTCTGGTCCCAGTAGACCGTGGTCATCAGCATCTTCCGCCAGAGTCTCTCGATATCGAGCGGATCCTCACCGATGAGCCAGGGTTTGAACTTCCTGTCCACGATTGTCTTCACGATATAGTACTCAGGCCCGTAGCCTTCACCGATTCCCTGCAGTCCCTCATCGGTTTCGATGACGACCAACGCCGCTCCCCTGAAGGATATGGCCCTCCCGCGAGAACATCCGTTGGGTTCGGGAAGCTTGTGCCCCAGGGTGACCACTTTCACGTCCGTGATCTTCATTCCATTTCCTCCGGAAAGTACAATGAAGCGAAAGGAAATAATCTTTTTCCAACGGATCGAGGCATTGTTCCGAATCTCGAAGCTCTTTCTTCGCCATCAAGTGGATCTCAGTTCCCTCCTCCGTCCACCAGAGGTTCTTATCTCGAGGTTGGAAGGACAGTCGAGGCAGAAGGACTCTCGACAATAGCGCCTGAAGAGTTTTTATTCGCAGATTCCATTCATGCAATGATGACAACCGAGAACGACCTGACTACGAGGGAGAGAGTCTCTTCGGACGTCCAGTCGGAGGCCGCTCCGCCGCACGGTCGTTTCTACGTGTTTGAGGGGATCGATGGCGCGGGGAAGAGTACCGTAGCCCGCAGGGTCTTCGAGAAGCTCACGGCAAGCATGAATAGAAAAGTCGTCCTGACCTCCGAGCCGTCCGACTCGTGGCTGGGCGATTGCGTCAGACGCTCTCACCGCGAGGGCGTCAGCCCGACCTGCGAGACGTTGCTGTTCGTCGCGGACCGAGCTGACCATACGGAAAGGATCCGTAAGTGGCTGGAGAATGGTGCGATAGTCCTGTCCGATCGCTACTATGCTTCGACCCTGGCGTACCAGGGTGCCGCGCTGAAGCCCTTCCTCGGAGAGAAGTCTGTGGAATGGCTGAAGAGCTTGAACGATCCGGTTGTCATTCATCCAGATATGACCTTTCTGCTCCTCATACCGCCCGAAACAGGGATGAAGAGACTCTCCGGAAGGAACGAGAGGACCAAGTTCGAAAAAGTCGGTTTTCTCAGGGAGGTAGACAGGATATATCGCGACCTGGCCGAAGAGGACGAAACGTTCGTCGTCATAGACGCATCGGGAACCATCGATGAAGTGACGGGAACAATCCTCGAGGCGATCAAAAGCAACATTTAAGACCGAATTGATGGATGGAACCGTCATGCATCCTTCAGAGAGCGTCAAGTGCACGAAAAGCACGATACTGTCTGGAAAACGCATCATCTTGGGCATCACGGGGAGCATTGCCGCTGTAGAGTCGCTTGAGCTCGCCAGAGAACTGATAAGACATGGGGCGGAAGTCCATGCGGTGATGACGCCCGAGGCACTGAGGATCATCACTCATCACACGATGGAGTTTGCAACCGGGAATCCGGTCATCACGGAAATCGACGGCAAGGTACAGCATGTCTCGCTCCTTGGGGATTTTCCAGACAAGGCTGACATGCTTCTGATAGCACCCTGTACCGCGAACACCATATCGAAGATCGCGGTGGGGATAGATGACACGCCCGTGACCACGATGGCAACCACAGCGATGGGTTCGAAGGTCCCGATCATGATCGCCCCGGCCATGCACTCTTCGATGTTCATGCATCCGGTGATTCAGAGGAACGTTGAAACGCTGAAGGACTTGGGCGTGGACTTTGTCGGCCCGCACATGGATGGAAAGAAGGCTCGATTGGCGAATACGAGCGAGATCGTTGCCTATGTCATAAAGAGAGTGGGAAAGAGAGACCTCCAGGGGAAGAGCGTGCTTATCATAGGAGGATCCTCCGAAGAGCCGATAGATGACATGAGAATCGTAACTAACCGGGGGACTGGAGAGACTGCAGTTCAGTTGGCCCTTGCGGCATTTGAGAGAGGGGCGGACGTGGATCTCTGGATGGGGCGCTCGCTCGTCCCGCTTCCCTCGTTCATACCGACGAGGCGATTCACTACCGTAGGCGATCTTATAGAGATGATCAAGGACGTGGATCACGACATTGTCATTGTTCCGGCAGCGCTTTCCGACTTCGCCCCGGAGAGAACGACCGGGAAGATCTCTTCGGAGAGGAACAGAGTCGTGCTCTCCTTGACTAGATGCCCCAAGATTCTCGAATCACTGAGAGACATGAAACGCATCCTGGTCGGGTTCAAGGCCGAGTCCGGCGTAGGAAGCAAGGGACTCGAGAAGAGGGCAATCGTCCGGTTGAAATCGGTCGGACTGGATATGATTGTCGCCAATGACCTGAAGGATGTTTCTCTGAACGAGACTAAGGTCACCATCGTCTCCATGACAGCCAAGAAGGTTGTCGCTGGCACGAAGAGATACGTTGCAGATTGCATACTCGATGAGGTGACGAGGATCGCGAGATGAAGACCGCAGCATTCTGTCCAGGTCACATCACCGGCTTCTTTGAAATCTGCGAGCACAGAGAGCCCCTTCGCTCTGGATCGAGAGGAGCCGGCATCTGCACGACCCTCGGGGCCACGAGCACCGTCACTTCGAGAAGGGGGAAGGGAAGCATGAAGGTCTCGATAAACGGAGAGAAGAACGAGGCACCAGTCACGAAGCAGGCTCTCGCTCGATTGATCCTCGGGAGAGATATCGATTTGCGCGTTGACACCAAGCTGGATCTACCCCTCGGCCAGGGATTCGGTATGAGCGCGGCTGGAGTATTGTCTGCGACACTGGCGACGGCGGAGATCCTCGATGCGCCCCTGCAGACCGCGCTCGAGGCCGCGCACGAGGCCGAGATACTTCACAGGACAGGACTCGGAGACGTGGCCGCCATCTCGAAGGGAGGAGTGACGTTCCGAAGGATCGAAGGCTTGCCTCCGTTCGGCCGCATCGACAGAATCCGTGCAAACGTGGAACTTGTCCTAGGAGTGGTCGGTCCTCCGATTTCAACACCTGCGGTACTGTCCGATCCGGATGCAAGGGAGAGGATAAATCGAATCGGCAAGGAATGCGTGGAGAGTCTGGGTGACAGCCCGTCATTGGCGAACCTCTTCAGGCTCTCCAGGGAGTTCGCCATGCGAACTGGACTGGTAACGAAGCAGGTGGAGAAGGCATTGGCGGAAATCGAAGATCTCGGCCCGGCAAGCATGGTGATGCTCGGCAACTCGATATTCGCCTCGGGAGAGATTGAAGACCAGAGGAAGGTCCTGGCGAAACATGGTCAGACGTACGTGGCCGGGATCGACTGGGAAGGGCCCAGGGTCATCGAACCGAGAAAATGACGCATTCGTGCCTTCGAAGGCATTGCTCACTCGTATAACGTGAACAGCATGTCGTCTTCGCCGACGTCGAATAACCCGAGTCTGGCCCCACAGTCAAGCCATCCATGAGCATAATTGACGCACGCGAACGCGTTGACGAAGTCGCCTTTCTGCCTAAAGTGCTCGGCATCTTCGAAGTAGGATACCGCCATCTGCACGAAGTCGTCAGCGATCTTTCTTCCGAATGATTTGGACGGACAAGCTATCTTTAGTTTCGCGAGAGCTTTCCGAGTGATCTCGACGTACTTGTCCAGCCTCTCCTCGGTGATCCTGTCTTCCATCTCACATCCTCTTCGACGGGACGATCTCGACGCTCTCGCCGCCATGCTTGCTCTCTCTCGGTCGGACCTCGACAAAGAGAGGCATCTGGATGTTCCCTCCAATGACCAGAGCAACCCCGATGGGAAGCCTCTGAATCTCGTCGGCGACTCCTGAGGTAAGCCCTTCCACCGACGCTGCAATTGCCTTGAGGTCGTTGGGATTCGTCACCTTCAGGATCATCTGAGTGTTACACTGGCTCAGTACGTTCTTGTCGATCTTTGCCGCTCTCTGACTGATTATCGTCAGGCCCAGCCCGAACTTCCTGCCTTCGGAGGCGATCGTCCTGAAGATCTTGCTTGACGCGGCAAGTCCCTGCTGGGGGCAGTAGTTGTGGGCTTCCTCGACCACAAGCATCATCGGAGGGACCTTTCCGATCTTCCTCAACTCGAAGAGGGCGGTGCAGATCCTGTTGACTATGAGCTCCTGGATGTCGGGAGGGGTACCCTTCAGGTTGATTATCGTCGTCTTTCCCTTCACGACGATCTCGTCTATCCTCGTCCCCTTTGTGGCAAATATGTTGACCTCGTCAAGATACTCCAGCTCTGTGATGAGCGCGGCATTCTGCGATTCCTCATCGGCCTCGAGCATGTGGATTATGTCCTTCAGCGCGTACTCCTTCTTTACTCCCCTCACGCCCTCTATCGCCTTTCGCAGCGACGTCAGATATGTCCTGACGTTCTTGATGTTCGTGAGGCCGAGAAGCTCCCTGGCTTCGAGATTTGAGAGAGTGAACCGAAGGGGCTGAGCCTTCTTGTTGATGTTCGTGTCCGTTGCGAACTCGATAATCTTCTCGGAGTATCCCCTAGGAGTAACGTTGAAGTTTCGGGCGGTGTGGGCCGCGGTTCCCTTCTCCCTCATGGACCCGTACTCGCCATGAGGATCTATGACCAGGACCGTCACTTCATGCTTCATGTACTCCTCGACCAGACCCCCGCAAAGGAAGCTCTTGCCTCCGCCGGTCTTGGCGAGTATGCTGACGTGTTTCTGGACCATGGCGTTGATATCCGCCTCGACACGAATGTTGTGGCCCAGCAGAAGACCGATGTACGCGCCGGTGTCAGTGTTCTCCTTCAGACCGATGACGTTCTTGATCAGTGTGTCGCCCGCCTTGTAGACGAGATCCCCTGCCTTGAACGGGGTCCTAGGGACCTGAAGCAGGTTCCTGTCATCCCTGAACCCTACTATCTCGACATTCGCGGTTACCTTCTCCTCGATCGGAATCTCCTCTCCGTCCGAGATCATCTTTGCCTTGTCCAACGAGAGATCCGTCTTGCGTTCCATATCGGAGACGAGACCGAGGACCCAACCATCGATCTCGTGTTCCACTTGGACGTACTCCATCTTCTCAATATTGCCTGTGACTCTGCAGTTGAAAGACACCGTTCCGACGTTACCGTAGATGATTCCGACGCAGTCCATGTCATTGTACTTGTTAGACTTATGAGTGCCGTGGCTCACCGATGCATCTACGGCAGAATCCGCATCCATCTGCATCCCATCGACGACCATATCATGAGGAGAGAATAAGAATGTTTCCGAGAAGATATCATCGGACGAAGACACCGAGAACGACTCCTGGTCTTCTTCCTTGGGCGATGAGTTTCGTGCACATTAGGTATAAAGTGTCGTAGGACGATTCGGTCGAGATGATCGTCATTGGCGGTTCGTCGTCAAGAAAGCTGGCTGACGACCTGGCAAGAGAGCTCGGTACTGATGTTATTCAGGCAACATCAAAACGCTTCCCTGATGGCGAGTGCTACATCCGGCTCGAGAGGGAGGGAATCGAAAGAGATGTCGTGATCGTCCAGAATTCACATCCGGACGATATGTTCGTGGAACTCCTCCTCCTTCAGGATGCTGCTGCGCGGCTGGGCGCTGAAAAGATCACGAACGTGATTCCATATTTCGGCTACGCCCGACAAGACAAACTCTTCAACAAAGGGGAGGCAGTGAGCGCAGCGGTTATGGTCGAGCATATCGAGATGAGAGCCGACAAGGTGATCACGGTCGACATCCACAGCGCCGAGACACTCGATTGGTTCAAGATCGCGAAGGGAGTGGACGTTCATGCGACCAGTTGCATCGGATCATATTTCTCTAGCAAAGGCATAGACCTCGTACTGGCCCCGGACGAGGGGGCCGCTGAGAGGGCTGAGGGCGTCGCGAAGATACTAGGCTGCGACTGGGATCACCTTGTGAAGACAAGACTCAGCGGTACCGAGGTGAGGATCACGCCGAAGAGGCTCGATGTCAAGGGGAAGAGCGTCCTGATTGTTGATGACATCATCTCGACGGGAGGGACGATCGAGGCCGCGACAAAGCAACTGAGATCCCTCGGGGCAAGGCGGATTGTCGCGGTCTGCACGCACGGGTTGTTCACTATGGGGGCGCTCGAACGGCTGAGGAAGTGCTGCGACGCGGTGCTGTCGACGAATACGCTCGAGAACGAAGTCTCGGAGATCTCTGTGGCCCCGGCAATCGCAAAGGCGATTTGACGATATCTTGGCTAAGCTCCCAGGGCCTTCGCTGGAAACATTTATAGAACAGACACCCATACTGAAATCCCTCATCCAAAAGGTGTCCGGAGATGAAGAAAGAGGAGAACTTCAGCGAGTGGTACAACGAGATAGTCGAATTGGCGAATCTTTCAGACAAGAGGTATCCCGTCAAAGGGATGAACGTCTGGACGCCATACGGGTGGAAGATAATGCTGTACATCGACTCCTTCCTGCGAAAGGAACTCGATGCTACAGATCACGGTGAAGTCTGTTTCCCTTTGCTCATACCTGAGACCGAGTTCCAGAAGGAGAAGGAACACATAAAAGGATTCGACACCGAAGTGTACTGGGTCACTCATGCAGGAACGAACCCGCTCGACATCCGATTGCTTCTCAGGCCCACGAGCGAGACGGCCATGTATCCGATATTCGCGCTGTGGATCCGTTCTCACACGGACCTGCCCCTGAAGACCTACCAGATCGTAAACACGTTCCGCTACGAGACGAAGATGACCAGGGCATTCATCAGGGTCAGGGAGATACACTTCTTCGAATCGCACACGTGCCATGTCGACGAGGCCGACGCACAGAGACAGGTCGAAGAGGACTTCGAAATCTTGGAGAAGGTCATGAAGCCGTTGTGTCTGCCCTACCTATTGCTCAAGAGGACGGATTGGGACAAGTTCCCTGGTGCATTCTATACAGTCGGCGTTGACACAGTGCTGCCTGACGGAAGAAGCCTGCAGCTCGGAAGCATTCATCACTACCGGGAAAACTTCTCGAAGCCATTCGACATTAAGTATGAGGACTTGGATGGAAATCTGAAACACGTCCACCAGACGACCTTCGGAATGAGCGAACGCTTGGTCGGCGCGGTCGTCGGAGTGCACGGAGACGACAAAGGCCTGGTGCTTCCGCCCGACATCGCACCGTTTCAGGTTGTTGTTATCCCGATCCTGGCGAAGGGGAGAGTCGAGGAGGTTACTGCGCACGCTCGTGCGCTCAGGGATCGACTCAGTGAAGCGGGAATCAGGGTCAAGCTGGACGAGAGGGACGAGAGGCCGGGCAGCAAGTTCTATGACTGGGAGATAAAGGGCGTCCCGCTGAGACTTGAGATCGGTTCTCGAGACATCAAGGAAGGCGTGGTCACGTACGCACGCAGGGATTCGGGAGCGAAGGGTACCGTAATGGCGTCTGAAGTGGTCCCAGAGTCCAAGCGCCTGCTGGATGAAATCGCTAACGACCTTCTTGGGAAGGCGAGGAAGACTATGTCCGACTCGATCGAGACCGTCGACAACCTCGGTAGCTTGCCGAAGAAGATCCTGCGGTTTGGCTGGTGCGGTTCGAAGGATTGCGGGCGCGAGTTCGAGACGCGCACCGAACTGAAGCTGCTCGGGACTCCCTATCAGACCGAGGAGTTCGTTGGCAAGTGCATCGTATGCGGAAAGGATACCGAGACGATCGTCTATGCGGCAAGGGCGATGTAGGCTCGCGTCGCTCCGACTCGTTCCCACTTCCCGATTGCGATCCTGATGTCACTCATAGGATCGCGTATCTCCAGGCCTCCTAGCGAAATCATTCGGTCGATATTCGAGTAGATGTGCCGTGAGTAGTCGGGCAAGAGACATGCGCCATGACGGAGCACGGCGACCGCCTCGACGGGGACGTCCAGTGACTCTCGCAGCGCGTCTGTCTGTCATCAGACCTGGATCTCAACATCTCCGATGAGATACCACGCAGGGTGAACGGCCAGACTGAGACGAGGGAAATGCGGTAGCTGTCTCACTTCCTCCTTCTCATCCAGAAGTAGACGCCTGCGATTATGGCGACGATCAACAAGAGGCCGACGATGCCGAATATCAACATACTATTGTCGCCTCCTTCGTCACCGGACGGTGTGGCGCTCACTACGGTGCTCAGACTGCCCTCGCCGACATCGTTTACTGCCGCGATCTGATAGTAATATACCTGGCCGTTGACTACGCTCGTGTCATTGTATGTAATGACCGTGCCGACCGTCACCAAGAGCGACAGTGAAGTAGCGTTCGTGCCCCTGTATATGTTGTAGCCAGTAACCGGCGAGCCTCCGTCATCGGCTGGTGCGCTCCATGTGAGTGCGACGTACGAATCTCCAGCGTCGGCGACGACTTCCTGCGGAGCGGACGGAGCCATGTGCGCAGACGGGGTGGACGAGGCCTCGTCCGACAATGCTCCCTCTCCAATGCCGTTGACCGCGCTCACCTTGTAGTAGTAGGTGACGTTGTTCGTGACAGCGAGATCGACGTAAGAGAGCACATTCCCCACTGTCGCGAGATAGGTCTCAGTCCCCGAGGAAGTGTTTCTATAGATAGTGTAGTTGGTGATCGTCATCCCACCGTTATCCACCGGAGCTGCCCACCGGAGCGTCACCTGAAGATCTCCCCCTTCAGCTCGGAGATCCTGCGGTGCAGATGGGACGGTATAGACTATCCCTATCTGAGGCGTGGCATTGACCTGGTTGGAGCTCGGTCCCTCTCCAAGGGAATTCACCGCGCTCACTCTGTATTGGTAGGCGATCCCGTTCGAGACACTCGTGTCGTTATAGCTCAGAACGTTCCCGAGAGTGACCAGCAGTGCAACGGACGATGACGCGTTTCCCCTGTAGACCAGGTAGTTGGTAACGTCCGAGCCGCCGTCATCGACCGGAGCGATCCAAGTGAGGAGGACGTAGGAGTCTCCCGCTTCCGATTGGAGATTCTGCGGAACGGTCGGTATCGTGGCAGGTGTCGCAGAGACTTCGCTAGACTTCGGTCCTTCACCCATCGAATTCTCGGCGCTCACTTGATAGTAGTACGTCTGTCCGTTCGAGACACTCGCATCGACGTAGGTGAACACGTTTCCCACGGCGGTCAGGAAGACTTCGCCTCCAGACGAGCTGCCTCTGTAGATTCTGTACGTCGTTATCGGCACCCCGCCATCAGACGCAGGCGCGGACCAGCTCAGCACAACCTCCGAATCTCCCGCCAAGGCCTCCAGATCTTGCGGGGCCGAGGGAGTTGTCCTCTCCACCGGCGTAGCCGAGGCCTCATTCGAGAGAGCGCCTTCGCCAACCGCGTTCACGGCAGAGACTCTGTAGTAATAGATCTGGCCGTTGACCAGACCGCCATCAGTATGTGTCAGGACGTTGCCAAGCGTTATCAACAAGACCTCACTTCCGGAGGTCAGTCCGCGATAAACATTGTAGCCAGTAACAGCTGAACCACCGTTGGAGACAGGCGCCTGCCAAGTCAAGACCGTCTGAGTGTTGCCAGCGGTGACCTGCAGACTCTGCGGCGCCGACGGCGTCGTTGCGGGAACGACCGAATCCTCCGCGGACAATGGGCCTTCTCCCACCGAGTTCACCGCACTGACTTTGTAGTAATATGTCTGTCCGTTGGTCACGCTGGGGTCGACATAAGTCAAGACGTTGCCTACGGCGATCAGAAAGCTCTCGCCGCCAGACGTTGCTCCACGATAGATCCGGTACGCAGCGATCGGAGCCCCGCCATTGGATACCGGCGCTGACCATGTCAGTGTCACTTCGGAATCTCCGGACAAGGCCTCCAAATTCTGCGGCGCGGAGGGTATCGTCGCGGGGGTCGCAGAGGCTTCATCCGATCTCGGACCCTCGCCTAGAGAGTTTACCGCGCTCACCTGATAGTAGTAGATCTGCCCATTCGTCACGCTGGTGTCCAAGTACGTGAGGACGTCGCCGAGCGTCGTCAGGTAGCTTTCCGCACCAGAGGATGTTCCTCTGTACACGACATAGT
>JAJRAH010000028.1 GCA_028679985.1 Methanomassiliicoccales archaeon | reverse complement strand
TCCGATAGGCGGACACGTACATCGGAGCATCCTCGGCCAGGACATAGCGGACCCGCCCCCGGAGGAACCTTCCGAGGAGCACCTTCCCGCTCCTCCTGAGCCGCTCCCAGTCATCGATACTGAAATCCTTGACCCGATGGGTTAGATCGAGCGGGTCCCCGACTGAGCCGAGGAATCTGATGCAGCCCTCGATGGAAGCGAACGGCCCCCGAGTCTTTGACCTCCTATAGAGCTCTACCGTCCGAAGATCGTACGCTTCGGAATTCTGGCTCCTCAGTCTCAGATGGTCCCTCCTCAACATGTACTGCTTGTGCTCAGAGACCAGGAACAAGCCCTCGGCCACCATTCCTTCCCTCACGAGCGCCTCAAGCGAATCCGACACTTCGGCGTCAGAGAGACCGAGCGCGAAGGAGATCTCATCCAGAGTGGAAGGGGCGGAGCCTTCCAGAAACTTGCATATCGCTTTTCTCAGGGAGGATTCCCGTTCTCTGTCTTCGACCTTCGTCCTCTTGAAGTACCAGCGACCCTCTCTGTGCGCGACTCTCCCGACCAAGGAAGCGGACTCGAGACTATGGAGAGACCTGGCGATCCTTTCGGTACTCACACCGAGAGAGTCGGCGATATCCTTCGAAGACTTCTCACCGCCGAGGAGGTCGAGCACACTGTGGTCCAAGTCCCCCAGCGTCCGTTCTTTCCGGAAGAGAGCGGCATATGTTGACAGATCCTCCGAGGCGACGAAGTAGTAGTCGTCGGAGTATGCCGAGGCGATTCTGCCCTCGGCGAGCAATTCCTCAGCCCATCCGTCAATTTCCCGCTTGTCCCTAGAAGAATAAGGATACAGACTCCTGGCCCTCTCTCTGAATATGTGCATCGGCCCGATCAGTCTGAGGACGCGGAGGATGTCCTCTTTCACCTCGATCCTTCCGATCTTCTTCCTGAAGTAGGCTGTCACCTTCTGTTCCTCGAATTCGAATTCGGAGAGGTCGCTAGCCATGACCTTCGAGAGTATCCTCCTGTGAAGCTCCCTCAGCAGGGAACTGCGATCCTCCATGAGGACGATGTCAGATATGCCTGCGAGAACTACGTTGTGTGAGAACGGCGACGGTATCGAAGAGAAATCGACGAATTGAATCGTCACCTCGCCGCCCTCAATCATCTTGAGCACCTTCGCGGCGTTCGGCAGATCCATGACCTCTTCCATGATCTCCCTGTACGTCTCCTCCACGACCGGCACACGCTCGACGCTCCTGAGAGAGTCGAGCAGATAGCTCGAGCGAACCTGCTGCCTGTTGACCGATACTTCCCTGCCTTTGTAGTTGCGAAGGATCATGAAGCTTCTTGCGGCGGTGTGACGGAATCGCTGCTTGAATATCTCCGAGTCTTTCAGCGCCCTCCTCAGCAATGTGCCGAGATCGGAACTGGAGACGAGTCCGCCCAAACCTTTGAAGTCGACGCTCCTTGGAACGCTCAGCATGAAGGCGTCGTCGGTCACGGAAACGCTGACATTCGATCCAAGCTGCTGTGTCAACTGAAAAGCATATGCTCTCGAGAGAGCGTCGTTGACCCTTCTTCCGAAAGGAAAGTGGAAGATGACGTTGTGATTACCGGTCATGTCGACATATCCTTCGATGACGAGGTTCTTGTCCGTCGGGACCGTGCCACAAGTCGACTGTTGCTCTTCAAAGTAGCTCAGTATCGACCTCGCGGATCCTTCGTCGATGTCGAAGTCATCGCAAAGCCACTTCAGCGTCGCCTTTTCATCCCCCGTCAACCTCTCGGCCATCTCCCCTCTGAATCTCGCCACTTCCAAAGAAAGATCGAAGCTTCGCGGCAGCATCTCTCCCGTCCACGACGGCACGGTCGGCTTCTTGCCAGAGGCCGTCTTCACATAGACACTCATTCCCCGCGAGCGAACAAACTCGTAGGTCCTGCCGCCGAGAACGAAGATGTCCCGAGGGGAGAGCCTCTCGACGAACTTCTCCGAGAGGTCTCCGATCATCGCTCCTCTCTCTGCGTAAACTTTGTAGTTTGCCTCTTCCGGTATCGTTCCGAGGTTGAGGAAGTATATCATCCGAGCCCCTCGCTTCCTGCCGAACGTTCCCTCTTCCTCGTCGTACCATATCTTGGAATATACTCCCTCGAAAGCGTCCTTGCTTCCTAGGTATCTAAGGACGTCCAGGTACAGGTCCTCAGGCAGGTTCCTATAACAATATGATCTCCTGACCAACTCGAGTGCGTCCTCCACCTTCCATCGGCTTTCAATAGACATGCCGACGATGCTTTGGGCAAGAACATCTAGGCAGTTTTGAGGAATGCTTACCCTGTCGATCTTGTTCCGATGAGCCGCTCTGCAAAGAACTGCGCACTCGACCAAATCGTCGTTGTCGAAAACGATCATCCGCCCTTTGGAGGTCTTCAGATACCCGTGACCGCTTCTGCCCACGCGCTGCAACCCCTTCGCAACGGATTTCGGTGACCCGATTTGACAGACAAGATCGATCGAACCGATATCTATTCCCAGCTCGAGCGAGGTCGAGGAGACCACGCACTTCAACTCGCTCTTTTTCAACCTCTCCTCGACGTTCAGCCTCGTCTCCTTGCTGAGGCTGCCATGATGAGCCTCGATGCTATCCAGACCGCGCTCCTTCAGCTTGTATACTACGCTCTCCGTGCCGCTGCGAGTGTTGGTGAAGACGAGGGTCGTGGTGTGCTTCCGGACCATGTCCGCGAGCATGTCGTACATCTTGGAGTTCACAATCTCGTACGGAAGAGCCGTCATGTCCTCGGTCGGGCAGAGGACCTCGAGGTCCAGGCTCTTAGGCGATTTGACCTCGACGATCTCGACCTCCCTCTGCTTCCCGTTCCTGAAGCCGACCAGGAACGCCGCGATCTCATCGATCGGGGCAAGCGTCGCCGAGAGTCCGACCCGTACGAATGGCCGAGAACAGTACTCCTGCAATCGCTCCAGGGTCAAGGACAAGAAGACGCCTCGCTTGGAATCGCAAATTTCATGCACCTCGTCGACGATCGTCCACTCGACCTTCGTGAACCTCTCCTTGAACTTCGGGGCGGCGAGAACCAAGGCGAGGGACTCGGGGGTCGTGATGAAGATGTGTGGAGGCTTCCTCAACATCTTCTGCCTCTCGGCCTGAGACGTATCGCCGGATCTGACGCCCACTCTGATGTCCGGGAACGTTATGCCCTTGCTCTCCGCGAGAGCCTTCATCTCGGACAGCGGCTCCCTGAGATTCCGGTTGATGTCATTGGCCAAGGCCTTGAGTGGAGACACGTATACCGCGTATACCCTGTCCTCAAGCTTCCCATCTCTTGCATACTTGAGTAGCTCGTTGATGATCGAGAGGAAAGCGGTGAGCGTCTTGCCAGACCCGGTAGGTGATGATACGAGGACGTTCTCCCTGTTATGGATAATGGGGATCGCGAACGCCTGAGGCTCGGTGAGATCCGAAAACTTGCTGTTGAACCACTCGGCGACAAGCGGCTCCATCAGCGACATGACCTCGTTCTTGCTATACGCTCTTCTTACCCGTTCCATTGGGCTTTCTCCGTCTTGAAATCAAGGTCCATTTGCCGTTCATCTATTACTACTTTGCGAGACTGCGAAGGAGTTGCTGGCTACTACGCAAGTAATTTATCCTCACACCGCGTAATGCGTTTCCTAGCATGAGAAGACTCATCTCTGTCACACTGGCGGCTGCCGTTTTCGTTTCGATCGCGTGCTTCGCGCACTCGGAAGTTTCTGCGCAGCCTCCGGAAGATTGGTGGATAACGGGGAGTGTGACGAACGAGACCGGAGCTACGTTTCCCAACGTCAATGTCACCGCAGTGAACACGACGTCCTTGACACCTTATCATGCGCTGGTCAACGTCACAGGGGAGTACAACATCTCCCTGCCGATTGGGACATACAACGTGACCGCCTCATATACGAACTACACTGCGAACATAACCTATAGCAACTTCCACATCGGCCCGGGATTCTTGAACGTCCTGAATTTCAGAATGATCGAGATCTTGGGATTCCTCTCGGGTCATGTGACGAACGGCACGGTTCCGATACAGGGCGCGACGGTCGTGCTCACGGGTCAGCGCAACTACTCCGCGACCTCGACATCTCCCTTGGGGGCGTACACGATCGACCACATCTTGCCGGGCACTTACGTCGCGCATGCCGAGAAAACCGGGTACTGGACAGCGTACCACGACAATCCAATTGTGATCGTGCGTGGCAAGATTACGAATTTGAACTTCACCCTGTTGGAGCAGCCGACCACGCTCCATGGGAAAGTCACGAGCGACGGGAGTGCGGTTTCGGGCGTCATGGTGACGATCGCATCCACGGAATACTCGACCTCGACCTCCACTGACATAAACGGCAACTACACGATTTCGAACGTTCCAGTAGGGACGTATACCGTGACTTTCGAGAAGGAAGGGTACGAGGACAGAACAGTTCAGGTGTCGCTCAGCCCCTTTGAGACGAAGAAGTACGACTTGAACCTGGAGAAGATCCCGGCATCCGGTAGCACAGGATTCATTCCTGGATTCGATCTCCCCCACTCTCTGATGATAGTGGGCCTCTGCGCTGCAATCGCAATGCTCGCGATTTCCGTTTACGTCCGTTACAGGGTAGGGAAGAAGCCGGAACTTCTGGCAGTAGAACGCGAAGAGGAGGAGAAGCCGAAGGAAGGGAATGAAGAGGGCGGGAAGTGAGCGTGTCGATCTCGTCCAGGTCTGTCTTTCATCGATCCTGAGATGATGAGAAATCATCCAATTCCGAGGCGTCTTCGGGCAAATGGTAGATTCCTGCTGACCTCCTCTTCAACCTTCTTGAAGAGACTGTCCCCGTGGGCGTCGATGCCGACGATCAGAGGCCCTAGATTCCCGGCCTCCAAGATCCAGAGCGCCTCGGGCATGCCCAGATCCAGCCATTCGACGCCGAGGACTTTCGTCACGCCCATCGCAGCCAAGACTGCCGCTCCCCCGGTGATCGCGAGGTAGACGCAACCGAACTTACTCATGGCATCAATCGTCGGCTGAGACATTCCTCCCTTTCCAATCACGGCCCGAATGCCGAACCCCTCGATGAACCTGGGTTCAAGGGAGTTCATGCGAGCACTCGTCGTCGGTCCCGCAGCCACAAGGACCCAAGAATCATCCTTCTTCCTCATGATAGGCCCGCAATGATATATCGCCGCTCCATTCAGGTCGACAGGAAGCTTCTCCCCCTTATCGCACATGTCCAGAGCTCTCATGTGCACTTCGTCTCGTCCAGTGTAGACAACGCCGTCGAGATGTACGACGTCCCCGACCTTCAAGGATCGGACGACTTCTTCCGAAAGTGGGGTCTTGATCCTCACCAGAATCCCTCCGTCGAGTACGTCACCCTTCCGTCCAGGAATATCCTCGCGGACGCCTTCCTGGCGGCCCAGCATTGGAGGTTGACTGCCACTGGCAAGCTGGCGGTATGACAGTGTGCCATATCGATTCTGACGCCGAGGGACGTCGTCTTTCCGCCCAGACCCATCGGACCGATCCCCGTCTGATTGATAGCCGCGAGGAGTTCCTCCTCCAGCGCTTGGAGTTCGGCATGGGGGTTGCGCACGTTGAGCGGTCGAAGGAGGGCCTTCTTCGCCAGGGTCATTGCGATATCAGAGGACCCGCCTATTCCCACCCCTACGATGGTCGGAGGGCATGGACGGCTCCCCGCGCTTACGACTGTGTCCAGGACGAACGACTTCACGCCCCTGATCCCCTCTGAAGGCACCAACATACGCAGTGCGCTCATGTTCTCGGAGCCTGCGCCCTTGGGCATGACCGTTATGTCAACATAGTCACGTGGCCCGGGAGAGTAGTTCACATGCGGCATTTCAATGCCGAGGTTGTTGCCTGCGTTTCTCCTAGTCAAGGGATGCACGACGTTCGGGCGCAGGGGCACTTCTTCCGTCGCCCTCACAACTCCCCTCTTGATCGCATCTTCGATTTCGGAAATGCATCCACCTGAGACGAAGAAGAGCGGGATTCCGGTATCCTGGCACATCGGAACCGCTATCTCTCCAGCGCGTCTGACATTCTCGAGAATGGTGCTGATCTGCGTTCTAGCGATCTCGTCACTCTCTTCTGCTTCGGCCTTCTGCAGCTCTGAGACGACATCGGAAGGGAGCGTTGTGACAGCTGTCCTGAGGATGTTGACGACGACCTCCTCCACAAGATCGGGCGGGATCATGGACTCACTCCAATTGAATGAGACTGGACGCATAAAAAGATTTCAGACAGAAACCAAAAGGTTAATATCCGGACGCTTATGTAAACCCCTCCGCAACCCATGAAGCAAGGGAGAGTGATCAGATGGACGACCCTATCGTGATAGAGAATCTGACGAAGGAGTTCAACTCCTTCAAAGCGGTTGATTCTCTGAACCTGAGCGTGAAGAGGAAGTCGTTCGTAGGGTTCCTCGGTCCAAACGGTGCAGGCAAGACCACTACAATCAAGATCCTCACTCATCTGCTCTTCGCCAGCGGTGGACATGCTTACCTGAACGGTGTCGATGTTACGAAGGATCCAAAGAAGGCGCTTGCTGGTGTTGGGGCTGTCGTTGAAACGCCAGAATTCTATCCGTATCTCACTCCGATTGAGACGCTCAAGTATCTCGGCACTCTGCGGGGAATGGAGAAGAGCTATA
>JAJRAH010000169.1 GCA_028679985.1 Methanomassiliicoccales archaeon | reverse complement strand
TCCCCGAAAACATCGACTGCATCAGGTCGATGATGAAGCTGGAGAAGGATCCGCTCAGGTCCATCCGAAAGACTGACAGGACCCTCGGGATTGGAAAGTGAAGATCGCCCTTTCTCGACCCCCCGGACGTCTTCGAGGCGAAAAAGACTTTTTTCTTGCTAGAACCTCTGTTATGAAGAATCGATGACGTTGAATGTTGCGATAATCGGCTTCGGCCGCATCGGCAGGTCTTTTCTGCGGTCGGCGATGGAGAGACCCTCATACGGAAGGGACTTCGAGGTGAAGGTCGTCAATGACCTCGCCAATGCGAAGACTCTCGCTTACTTGATGAAGTACGACTCGGTCCACGGTGTCCTCGATTCTCAGGTGAAAGCAACGGACGGCGGGATGGAAATCGACGGGCAATTCGTCAAGTTCACTTCCGAGAAGGAACCTGCTAAGCTGCCGTGGTCGAAAGATGCTATTGATGTCGTTGTTGAGTCGACGGGCTTCTTCACCAGCAGGAAGGCTAGCAGACTGCACCTGGATGCTGGAGCGAAGAAGGTGCTTATATCGGCCCCGGCAACGGACCCTGACATAACAGTGGTCCTGGGAGCTAATCTTGGTGCCTACGATAGGAAGAAACACCACATCATTTCCATGGCATCATGCACGACGAACAGTGTCGCCCTTCCCGCAAAAGTCCTGAATGACAAGTACAGAATTGTCAGCGGACTGATGACGACCGTCCATGCCTATACCGGAGATCAGAGGCTCGTCGATTTCCCTCATACCGACCTTCGTAGGGCGAGGGCCGCCGCGCTTTCGATCGTCCCGACGACGACGGGTGCGGCGAAGGCGGTCTCGCTTGTCCTGCCGGAGCTGGAGGGCAAGCTGAATGGACTGTCTCTCAGGGTGCCCGTCGCCGACGGGTCGATAACCGACCTTACGGCTTGGGTGATGGAGGACGTGGACAGGGACGAGGTGAACGCGGCATTGAAGGCCGCGGCGGACGGCGTGATGAAAGGCCTTCTCGGCTACTCGGAGGAGCCGATCGTCTCGATCGACGTCGTTGGCGATTCCCGTTCCTCAATCGTTGACGCTCCTAGCACGATGGTATCGAGGGAAAAAGGCAATCTAGTTAAGGTTCTATGTTGGTACGACAACGAATGGGGATATTCGAACAGATTGGTGGACTTCCTCGCGTACATTTGAATCGGTGATGCCATGAAGGAGTTCAACACTTTGGACGATTTCAACTTCCAAGACAAGACTGTTTTGTTGAGAGTGGACATAAACTGCCCCCTGGCGAAGGAAACGCTTGAGATCGAGGACGACAACCGCATCCGTCAGATCATGCCGACCGTGAAGGAGCTGCTGAACAAAGGTGCGAAGGTGGCGATTCTCGCTCATCAGGGAAGGCCGGGGGATTGGGACTTCTCCTCGCTTGACAGGCATGCCAAGGTCCTGAGCACCGTCATGGGAAAGGAGATCAGGTACATAGACGACATCTTGGGCGAGAAGGCGGTGTCTGCCATCAAGTCCCTTCAGTCCGGGGAGGCGATCATGCTGAAGAATGTGAGGGAGCTTCCCTACGAGCAGGAGAAGAAGACGATGGAGGAGCATGCCCAGTCTGAGCTTGTGAAGGTGCTTGCACCCCTGGCTGACTACTATGTCTGCGACGCGTTCGCCGCTGCCCATAGGGCCCACTGTTCCCTCGTCGGATTCGAGGCTGTCCTTCCATCCGCCGCCGGTCGGCTGATGGAGAAGGAGCTGAACGCCTTGAAGAACGTGTTCGACAGCCCCGCGAAGCCGTCGGTTTTCGTTCTCGGCGGGGCGAAGTTCGGAGACTCGGTGAAAGTCGTCGATCGCATCATAAGCAAGAAGATTGCGAGCATGGTCATACTTGTGGGTCTGACCGGCAACGCATTCCTGAAAGCGAGGGGAGTCAATCTCGGGAAGCCTAACGAAGATGCGCTGTCGAAGGAAGTGACTCCCGAGGCCCTCGCCGAGGCCAAGAAGCTCTTGACGGAGAAGGGCGATAAGGTGCTCCTTCCGTACGATGTGGCGGTCGAGATGGAAGGCAAGCGGAAGGAGATACTCGTCGGAGAGTTGCCTCTGGACTATCCCATACTGGACATCGGAAAGGGATCGATCTACAAGTTCTCGAAGGTCCTCTACGGTGCGAAGACGGTGTTCATGTCCGGACCAGCTGGTATGATCGAGAAGAAGAATTTCTCCCTCGGGACGAAGGAACTAATGATCGCCGTCACGAAGTCGAAGGCCTACTCGGTCATAGGGGGCGGCCACACGGTCGGAGCGGCCGAGGGCTTCGGTCTGGTCGGTTCATTCTCCTACGTGAGTACTGCTGGCGGTGCTCTTGAAACGTACCTTCTCGGCAAACCACTGCCGGCAGTCGAAGCGCTCAAGGCAGCGTTCAAGCGGGGGACTTGAGCGCTCTCTCGATCCTTCCTAGTGCTTCTTCTATCCTCTTTGCCGGTTGCGTCAGAGACATTCGCACGAATCCTTCCCCATGCTCCCCGAACCCTACCCCGGGAGTCACGACGACACCGACATCGAGAAGCTTCTTTGCGAAGTCCATCGAGTTCCCATCGCAGTCGAACCAAAGGTAGAACGTCCCCAGCGGAGGTGTGACCTTGAACCCTATTTCCCTTAAGCCTGCAACGACCAGGTCCCTTCTCTCTCTGTAGACATTCACGTTCTTCTCGACGATCGGAGGCCTCTTGCCGTTTCGATACATCCCGAGAGCGAACACGGCTGCCTTCTGGATGAACTTTGGGACCCCCGAGTCTACCTGCGATTTCACCTTCTTCAGACCGGAAATTAGGTCAGGATCTCCGACCGCGTAGCCTATCCTGTATCCTGTCATGTTGAAAGTCTTGGAAAGCGATCCGAACTCGATGCAATCCCGTCCTACTTCCAGGATGCTCGGCGCCACGTATCCGTCGAAGGTCATCTCCGAGTAGGCGTTGTCGTAGCAGATGATAGTGTCCGTGGTCCTGCCCCATTTCACGAGCTCTTTGAGGTACTCCCTCGTCGCCACCGCTGCGGTAGGGTTATTCGGGTAGTTGACGAAGGCGATCTTCGAGCCTGGCGGGACGGAAGTCAGGTCCATGAGGAATGATTTCTCCGGAAGCAGCGGGACTCTTACCGGGACGCCCTCGCAGAGGAGGGTTCCTCCCTGAGCGTATACGGGATATGCTGGATCTGGAACGAGGACTTTGTCTCCCCGATTCACGAACGCCCGACAGAAGTTCACCAGCCCTTCCTTGCTCCCCATCGTGATGACGACTTCCTTTTCGGGATCTAGGTGAACCCCGAATCTCTTCTCGTACCAATCCGCGACCGCCTTCCTCGTTTCGTTTTCTCCTGCACTAGTGGAATACTGGTTGTTCCCAGGCGCTTTGATCTGCTTCTTCATCTCTTCCACTATCTCGCTCGGGGTCGGAAGGTCCGGGTCCCCGATGCCGAAGTCGATTATGTCCACGCCCTGAGCCATCTTCGCCCTCACCCTCGCCTCGATGTCGGCGAACAGGTACGGCGGTATCTTCTTCAATCTAGCAGCAGTCTCTCGCGCCACGGCAATCACCCTTTCTCGATCTCACCCTTGAACACTCTAGTCGCGGAACCTCTCATTCTCACAGAGGAAAGGTCTCTTGCGACCCTCACAAAGAGGCTCCCGCCAGGAAGGCGGACCTCAATATCTTCATCGTATGAAATCAAACCCTTGACAGCAGCCGCGACCGCGGCGGCGCACGCCCCCGTTCCGCAGGCGAGGGTCCATCCCGCGCCCCTCTCGTGCACTGTCACATCCAGTCTGCCCTTGTCCACTCTCACGAACTCAGCGTTGGCTCTTCTCGGGAACAGGCTGTGTGTCTCGATCTTGGGCCCCAGCATTCTCATCCTCTTCTCCGAGAACTTCTGGAACGTCACGAAATGAGGATTGCCCATCGAAACGGCAGTCCCCCTGACGGTCGTCTCACCTATTCTGATGATCTTGTCGATGAATCGTCCGGAGCATTTCATCGGAATATCTTCGCAGTTCAAGGATGGCGGTCCCATGTCCACGCTGACCTCCTTGACCTCTCCCTTCTCGATCCTGCACTCGACCTTCTTGAGGCCGGCAAGGGTGCGTATGGTCATCTTCTTCTTCCTGACGATGGAGGAATCGTAGAGATGCTTGGCAACACAACGGATTCCGTTCCCGCACATCTCCGCCTCGCTTCCGTCCGCGTTGATGATCCTCATTGCCGCGTCTGCGTCATCGGTCGGATTGATGTAGAGCACGCCGTCCGCTCCGACCCCGAACCTACGGTCGCACAGCCTCCGGACTGTCTCCGGATCGTCGGGAGCGTCCATCTCCATGTTCTCGAACAGTATGAAATCGTTGCCAGTTCCTTCATACTTCCAGAACATCAGATCATCAGCCTTGACGGCATTCTCTGGTGCCTGAGGATGTCCTCGAGCGATTCTCTTTCCCTTATGATGCTCGCCGACCCTTCCTTCACGAGCACCTCCGCGCACCTCGGTCTTGAGTTGTACTGCGAGCTCATTGCGAAGCCGTAGGCTCCGGCATCGTACACGGCGATGATGTCTCCTTCGAAGACCTTAGGCAGGAGGCGATCTTTCGCGATGAAATCGCCCGATTCGCAGATAGGTCCGACGACGTCGTACGTGATCTCGCCAGGCATCCCGAACTTGTTCGCGACGACTACGTGATGATGTGAACCATAGAACGATGGGCGGATGAGCGTGTTGAAGCCAGCGTCGACTCCGACGAACCTCTTCTCGGGCGTCTCCTTCACGTCGACGACCTTCGTCACCAGTACGGTCGTGTCGGCCACCACATATCGTCCCGGTTCGACCGCAATCGACTTCACCGAGCATCCGGACTTGACTATTGAGGTCACCTCCTTCGCGAGAAGTTCAACGTCCATCGCCTTCTCCTCCGGTCGATAT